>NZ_JAIWJZ010000229.1:0-482 GCF_020216105.1 Enterobacter sp. K16B | reverse complement strand
GCTGCGTAAACCGTCCGCAGTCCGGGTCGTAATACCGGAACAGATTGTAGTGCAGCCCTGTCTCACGGTCCAGGTATTGCCCCTGCATGCGCAGGTTCTGAGAATATCCTGATAACTGCGTTTCGCTTTCCCGCAGCAGCTTGCCCCAGGCGCCGTTCACCCCTTCCCAGCGCACCTGCCCTTCGATATCCGTCATCCGCTCCGGCGTGCCGTTCGGCTGGCAGTGGAACCAGAAGATCTCCGGCGCTTCCACGCCGTCAATACGCGCCAGCGGGTCGTAGCTGTCCTGGTCGCTGTAGACGTAGGTCAGCGGCACGTCTCCATGCAGCTCCTGCAGCAGGCGGAACCCTTCCCAGACAAACCGGGTGGTCACCGGCTTGCCGGTTGGCTGACCGCCCAGCATCTGCTGGCGCGTTTTGCTGATGCGTCGTCCTAGCGGGTCGTAGCGGAAGCTGACCTGCGTCTGCGGCCTGTTGCGATCC
>NZ_JAIWJZ010000228.1:0-1248 GCF_020216105.1 Enterobacter sp. K16B | reverse complement strand
CCTCTCCCACAGGGAGAGGGAGAAAATCGTGCTACTTTTTCCGCGAGAGCTTGAACGCAATAAACAGGAATACGACCCACACCGGCAGCAGCAGCGCGGACAGGCGCATCGCATCCATGGTGCACATCAGCACCAGAATCAGCCCGAGGAAAGCGATACAGAGGTAGTTGCCCGCCGGGTAGAGCAGCGCCTTAAACTGCGTCTCACGCCCCTTGCGGCGCATGGCGGCGCGAAAGCGCAGGTGCGCCAGGCAGATCATGATCCAGTTCAGCAGCAGCGTGGCGACAACCAGCGCCATCAGCAAACCAAAGGCAGATTTCGGCAGCAGGTAGTTAATCAGCACCACCAGCGAGGTAATGGCCCCTGAGAGCAGCAGAGAGTTGACCGGTACGCCACGGCGGCTGACGCGGGTGAGGAACTTCGGCGCATTGCCCTGCACGGAGAGACCAAACAGCATACGGCTGTTGGAGTAAACGCCACTGTTATACACCGACAGCGAGGCCACCAGGATAACGAAGTTCAGCGCCGAGGCTACCACGTTGCTGTTCAGATCGTGGAATATCATCACAAACGGGCTGCTGTCAGATTTCACTTCCACCCATGGATAAAGCGCCAATAGCACGACCAGCGAACCGATGTAAAACAGCAGAATACGGTACACCACCTGGTTGACCGCTTTCGGAATGCTTTTATGCGGATCGCGCGCTTCAGCGGCGGTGATCCCAATCAGCTCCAGCCCGCCGAACGAGAACATAATGACCGCCAGGGAGAGGATCAGCCCCTTCCAGCCCGTGGCCAGGAAGCCGCCGTGCTGCCAGAGGTTGTCGATGGTCGCTCGTTCGCCGCCGTGACCGGAGAACAGCAGCCACAGGCCAAAGCCGATCATGCCGATGATCGCCAGCACCTTAATCAGCGCGAACCAGAATTCGGTTTCACCATACAGGCGTACGTTCACAAGGTTGACGGCGTTGATGATAATAAAGAAGGCAGCGGCCCAGACCCACGTCGGGACATCGGGCAGCCAGTACTGCATATAGATGCCTGCGGCGGTCAGTTCGGCCATTCCCACCAGCACAAACATTACCCAGTAGTTCCAGCCGGAGAGGAAGCCTGCGAACGGGCCCCAGTATTTATACGCAAAGTGTGCGAAGGAGCCTGAAACCGGCTCTTCAACGACCATCTCGCCAAGCTGGCGCATGATCAGGAAGGCGATAATGCCGGCAATGCCGTAACCGAGCAGCACCGCCG
>NZ_JAIWJZ010000227.1:0-322 GCF_020216105.1 Enterobacter sp. K16B | reverse complement strand
TGCGTTATCGATCTGGTCGAATGCACGAGCAGAACCACCGTAGGTTTTTGCCAGAACGGTAGTGATTGCAGCGGTCAGCGTTGTTTTACCATGGTCAACGTGGCCGATAGTACCGACGTTAACGTGCGGTTTTGTACGTTCAAACTTTTCTTTAGACATCGATTGTCCCTCTAAGACACGGATAAATCGGTGATATCACCACATCAACCAGGCGAAATGCCTGAATTGTTGAATACAGTAAAATTGAAACAGAGAGAAACGGGAAGGAGAAGTGAAGTGGTGCTGATACCCAGAGTCGAACTGGGGACCTCACCCTTACCAA
>NZ_JAIWJZ010000038.1:0-32821 GCF_020216105.1 Enterobacter sp. K16B | reverse complement strand
GAGCGGTTGAAGGCACCGGTCTTGAAAACCGGCGACCCGAAAGGGTTCTAGAGTTCGAATCTCTACGCTTCCGCCAAATTCGAAACCCAGGTCGTTATGCGACCTGGGTTTTTTGTTTTCTGTCGGTTTCAGCATGCATGCTGATGAGGCTCAGGAACGGCGTTCTGGCTCCCGTCACGCTGGCGCAGTCAGGGAGCGAAAAGCGTTATCAGCAGGACACACAAAACCCTGCTCTATTTATAGCTCAACGTGTTGTTTTATATTTTTTAACATCCACTCCCTGGTTATTCCTGATTTTAATGGCCATACGTTTTTTCGTATAATAAACCGCTGCCTCCATTACCCGAGACACAAAAGTGAACAGGTTCTTAATAATCTTTCATGTTTCATTTCATTTTCTGCAAGTAGTTTGGCCTGAGCCGCAAAACTGATTAAATCATGGTATGGATCACTGCCGACAAAGCCTAACTAAAATATAATGGCGGTATCCTTCTGAAGCAGGATTTATTCGCTTCAAAAAAATACTGTTACCCACCATGAATGGAAGACATGATGAGAGGAAAAATCCCCAAGAGCGAGTTGCTGGTGACGTTCGAAGTTGTGGCACGTCACGAAAGCTATACCCGCGCCGCAGAAGAGCTGGCGTTAACGCAGAGTGCAGTGTTCAGACAGGTGACGGCCCTGGAGGAGTTTTTACACACCTCATTATTTAACCATGCCAAAAAACGGATTTTTCTGAATGCGGCAGGAAAGCATTATCTGAATATCGTCAAAGAGACGCTGAATAAGCTGGAACGCGATACCAATATGATAATGAATTGGCAGCCTGCTGTTCAGGTAGTGGAGCTGGCGGTCAATCCCACCTTCAGTACGCATTGGCTGATCCCCAATTTATGGGAGTTTAATAAATTAAATCCTGATATTATTGTTAATATTCACTCGCTGGCCAATATCGGCGATTTTTTGAATCGTGAATATGATGCGGCTATTATGCGCGCAGATTTTTGTTCTCCGTGGTCGGAAGTCGATTATTTATTTGAAGAGGAGATCCTGCCGGTCTGCAGCCGCAGCTTGCTTCCTCATGCGGAGCAGAAACTGGGGGTTGAGGAGTTGCTAAGGGAGTTCCCGCTGTTACATCAAAGCACTCGCATCAATGGCTGGCAGGAGTGGTTTGCGCTCTCCGGTATTACCAGTCCGGACGTGAATCTGGGCCCGCGTTTTGACCTTCTCTCGATGCTGATTGCCGCAGTACGATCGAATCTTGGGGTTGCGCTGCTTCCCCGCTTCGCCATCCAGCATGACCTGGACTGCGGCGAGATGGTAATCCCCTGTGATGTGCCTATCCGCACCGGCAACCGCTTTATCATGACATGGCGGGAGGAAAAGTCTCAGGCACAGCCGTTACAAGTCTTCCGCGAGTGGCTGTTGCAAAAATCAGTGGTATCCCCGGTTGAGTCATAATGCCGGATGGCGGCAGTGCAACGCGCCATCCGGTGCAGACACGCTTACCAGTCGATGCCCTCCTGCGCCTGGATACCGCTGTCAAATGCGTGTTTAACCGGGCGCATTTCGCTGACCGTGTCGGCAAGCGCCAGTAATTGCGAGTGACAGCCGCGTCCGGTGACAATCACGGTCTGCTGTACCGGACGGTTCTCCACCGCCGCGATCACCTCCTGACTGTCCAGATAGTGATAAGCCAGCATATAGGTGAGCTCATCCAGAACCACCAGGTCATAACGTGGGTCAGCCAGCATGCGTTTGCTCTCCTGCCACACCGCCGTTGCGGCCTGAATATCCGTTTCCCGGTTTTGTGTTTCCCACGTAAAACCGGTGCCCATAATGTGAAATTCGACGCCGAGCGGATGCAGGGTGTTGTATTCGCCATTATCCCACTGACCTTTAATAAACTGCGCGACGCCAACGGTTTTACCGTGCCCGACGGCACGCGTCGCCGTGCCGAAGGCGGCGGTGGACTTTCCTTTTCCGTTGCCGGTGAAGACGATCAGAATGCCTCTCTTCTCCGTTGCCGCCGCTACGCGGCTGTCAACCTGCTCTTTACGCTTTTGCTGCCGTTGGCGGTGTCTGTCTGCGTTAGCTCGCGCTTCCATAATGGCTCCTTAATGTCCGGCAGGGCAGGATGCGCAGCGATGCTGCTGCTCAAACTGGCTGAAGAAATTGTTCCCTTTGTCGTCAACCAGCATAAACGCGGGCAGATTTTCGACCTCCATCATCCACACCGCCTCCATGCCCAGTTCGGGATACTCAAGGCAGCGCAGGCTTTTCACATACTGCTGCGCCAGCAGAGCCGCCGCACCGCCGATACTGCCGAGGTTGAAGCCGCCGTGCTTATGGCAGGCATCGGTGACTTGTTGGCTGCGGTTGCCTTTGGAAAGCATGATCAGGCTTCCACCCGCGGCCTGGAAAGCATCGACGTAGCCATCCATGCGCCCGCCGGTGGTCGGACCGAGGGAACCGCAGGCCTGATTCTCCGGTGTTTTCGCCGGGCCAGCGTAATAGACGATATGGTTTTTCATATACTCCGGCATCGGTTCGCCGTTATCCAGCCGCGCTTTGATTTTGGCGTGAGCAATATCGCGGGCGACCACGATCGGGCCGCTTAACGACAACCGGGTGCCGATCGGCAGGGTGGACATATCGCGCAGGATCTCGCGCAGCGGGCGGTTCAGGTTGATCTGTACGGTCCGGGCGTCGTTTTCCTCACGGCAGGCGTCCGGGATGTATTTCCCTGGGTTATGTTCCAGCTTCTCCAGCCAGATACCCTGCTTGTTGATTTTCGCTTTGATATTTCGGTCTGCGGAGCAGGACAGTGCCATGGCGACAGGGCAGGAACCGCCGTGTCGCGGCAGGCGGATGACGCGAATATCGTGGGCGAAGTACTTGCCGCCAAACTGGGCGCCGATGCCGAATTCGCGGCTGGCGTTGAGCAGCGTGGTTTCCAGCGCCGTGTCGCGGAACGCCTGACCCAGCTCGTTCCCGCTGGTGGGCAGATTGTCATAATATTTTGTTGAAGCCAGCTTCGCGACCTTCAGCGCCTGGTCGGCAGAGAGGCCGCCGACCACAAAGGCAATGTGATACGGAGGACAGGCTGCAGTACCGAGCGACTTCATCTTCTCGATCAGGAACGCGGTGAGTTTCTCCGGTTGCAAAATGGATTTCGTTTCCTGGAACAGCGCGGCTTTGTTAGCAGAACCGCCGCCTTTATTGACAAACAGGAAGCGGTATTCGCTCCCCGGTGTGGCGCTGATGTCTATCTGCGCCGGCAGGTTGGTCTGGGTATTAACCTCGGTATACATGTCCAGCGGTGCGTTTTGCGAATAGCGCAGGTTACACTCGCTAAAGGTGGCGTAAATCCCTCTGCTCAGCGCTTCGGCATCGTCACCACCGGTCCAGACGTGCTGGCCTTTGCTCGCCACAATGGTGGCCGTGCCGGTATCCTGACAGTTTGGCAGTACGCCTTTTGCCGATACTTCGGCGTTGCGCAGCAGCTGCAGGGCGACATACTTATCGTTACTGCTGGCCTGCGGGTCGTGCAGGATGCTGGCTATCTGCTTTAAATGTCCGGCGCGGAGGAAAAATGAGGCTTCATAAAATGCCTGCTGGGCCAGCAGGGTCAATGCCTCAGGCGCCACTTTAATGACCTCCTCGCCCTCCAGCTCCGTCACCGTAACGTGTTGCGCGCTGAGGAGTTCATATTCCGTCGTATCTTCACTCTGAACAAACAGGTCCTGCCAGACAAATGGTTTAGACATAGTACTTCTCACTTTGTGGTTGTTTTTACCGGGCACTGGCGCAACTGCCGCGCCCGGCTTACAGAATCACAGCCGGTTGGGATCAATGGGCTAAAAAGAGACTGGCCTGCGTCGCCTCAGCGACATACGCAATCGTCTGCTGGGCGCGGACGCTATTCCCGGCGGCATCCAGCGGTGGCGAATAGACCGCGATGGCGTATTGCCCGGGCACGATGGCAACCATGCCGCCGCCGACGCCGCTCTTCGCCGGGATCCCAACGGTGTACAGCCATTTGCCGCTGCCGTCGTACAGCCCGGCAATCGCCATTTCCGCCAGAACCTGCGGCACGTAGCGTTCATTCAGCAACTGCTTACCGTTGAAAGGCGATTTGCCCCTGTTCGCCAGCACCGCGCCCATTTTGGCGAGCTGCTCAACGGTGATGTCTACAGAACACTGGCGGGTATAGATTTCGACGGCATCCCGGGTATCGCCATAAAAGCTGTTATAGGACGCCATCAGCATCGCCAGCGCCTGGTTATGCTGATTGGTCTCCATTTCTGATTTGAACACCGGCTCGTTGACGGTCAGCGAGGCATCCGCCCACGCGTTGAGGTTATCGAGAATTTTGTTCCAGCGGTCGGACTTATCTTTCGCCTCAATCAGGCTTACCGTGCTCATCGCCCCTGCATTGACCAGCGGGTTTTCCGGCGCCCCTTTGGTCAGCTCAACCGCCAGGCCGGAGTTGAAGGGCAGACCGGTCGCACTGGCGCCGAGTTTATCCAGGACCTCCTGTGGGCCACGCTGCTCCATCGCCAGCGCCAGGGTGAAAACTTTGCTCAGCGACTCCATGGGAAATGCTTTTTTCACATCGCCAGCCTGATAAAGGTTGCCGTCAACGGTGGCGAGGGTGATGGCGAAATTGTTGGGGCTATAGGTCGCCAGGGCGGGAATGTAGTCGGCGACTTTTCCCTCAAAATTATTTTTAAATTTTTGATGAGCCTGCTCCAGCAGCTGCGCGTAATCCGGCGCGGGTTGCGCCAGCGTGGCGGCGCTAAAAAACAGGCTGACCGATAAGAGGCTGACGCCGAAAATGTTTATCTTCATGGGCTATCCTGTAAATCGAAAAACGACAGGCCAACGACCGTTGGCCTTTGTAATCAATACATGGCGATTTCTGTATCTGAAGTGGTACTTTCTTTGGCTGGAACCTTGCCGCGGCAGCCGACGCCGAAGTGCTCGCCTTCCCAGCGACCGACGATAGCGGCACCCATCGCGTTACTCATCACGTTGGTGGCGGAACGGCCCATGTCGAGGAACGGATCGACGCCCATCAGCAGAATCAGGCCCGCTTCCGGAATGTTGAACTGGTTGAGCGTGGCGGCAATAACCACCATTGATGCACGCGGCACGCCCGCCATCCCTTTCGAGGTCAGCATCAGGATCAGCAGCATGGTGATCTGCTCCCCAACGCTCAGTTCGATGTTGCACGCCTGGGCGATAAACACGGTAGCAAACGAGCAGTAGGCCATTGAGCCGACGAGGTTAAAGGAGTAGCCGATCGGCAGGACAAAGCTGGCAATCCTGGAGGAAACGCCGAATTTTTCCAGTTTGTTCAGCGTGCCTGGGAAAGCCGCTTCTGAACTTGACGTCGTAAAGGCCAGCAGCGCAGGTTCGAGGATCGCTTTTGTCAGACGACTGATGCACGGACCGACAATCATGGTGGACAGGCCAATCAGAATCGCCCACAGCAGGCCGAGCGTCATGTAGAACTCGCCCATGAAAATACCGGCGCTGACCATCACACCCAGACCGCGTTCGGCAATCAGCCCGGAGATCGCGGCAAACACGGTCAGCGGTGCAAACAGCATGACGTAGCCCGTCAGCTTGAGCATCACATGGACCAGAGAGTCGAGCACCTTAATGATGGGCTCGGCTTTCTCGCCAATGGCCGCCAGGCTGCAGCCCAGGAAAATGGAGAACACCACGATTTGCAGAATCTCGTTACGGGCCATGGCATCAACGATGCTGGTCGGTACCGCGTGAGAGATAAACACTTTCAGCGTAAACGGTTCGGACTGAACGGCCGCAACGGCCCCGGCGTCATGAGCGACAAAGTTAATGCCGGCGCCAGGCTGGAAGATATTGACGATAACCAGCCCCAGCGCGATCGACAGCAGCGAAGCACAAATAAAGAGGAAAAAGGTTTTGGAGAATATACGGCCGAGTGTTTTCGCATCACCCATTTTGGCTATGCCGACCACCAGGGTTGAAATAACCAGCGGGGCGATAATCATTTTCACCATGCGTAAGAATATCGTGGTGAAAATAGAAATATCCTGTGCGTACGATTTTGCTGTATCTGCTGATGCCATATTATTAATGACCACCCCGGCTATCATGCCGAGTATCAAACCTAATATGATCATTTTTGTTAAGCTTATTTTTTTCATGTTTACTCCATCGGATAAAGGTTGGTTAAGGTGTAGGGTCGCGTGCGCCTGAGCCCTGACGAATCGCTCAGACGCACGTTTGTTGTGACCAACCGCATGAATTATCTGGAATACAGTGATACAGCAAATATCTATATCCCAATGGACGTTGTTGTATTTGTAGTGTTACAGATCAAACTCAATGCTTAATAACGGTGCATGCTGCTGGGCACCATAAACATCATTATCACCAATGTTGCCGGAGATAATATCGCGAGGCATGACGATTTTGACCGCATTGGCCGGGTCAAACCAGACAATGCGATGTATAAAGTCAGGCTTCACGTTATATAAACGGGCGATAAGCTGTGGCGTTAATTGCTTCGAGGCTTTTACCCGCTGATAGTCTTCATGCGTTTTAAATAAAATATCCAGAACCAGCTCATACGGTCCGGCGTTTTTTGAGCGAATGACCTGCGCCAGTGAGCGAATACTCTGTTTCATAACTGAACCCCTTCTGGCGTGACCTGCTCGAGGTGGAAATCAAATCGCAGCGCGTCGCTCGCTTCGATCAGGTGATAGATTGAGAACTCATACACCGGGCCGCTCTGAATGTCGGAAGGGGAGAACGGGAACGCGAGGTTGCCCGCTGTGGCGATCCGGTTTTCATAGCCGTAATGCAGCAGGGTAGAGCGCACCAGCGAACAGACGCTGTTAGCGATATCCTGGGTGGGAGCCACCACATCCAGCAAAATACCCAGCTCGTGCCCGGCAGACTGCACCGGCTCATGGTTGCCCATCACGCCATTCTTTCCGTACAGGTGAAACGTCATGCGGATACTGTCGTCATTCAGCGAGAGGTTGCGCTTCACGCTGACCTGCACTTCTTCGAGGATGTTATCGATCCCGGCAATCATGATTGGGTCGCGCGTACCGGCAATGGTCAGACAGCGGAAGCCGACCCGGCGAGCGCCTTCCAGCTTCAGCGCATACGGCGTTTCTTCGTGGCGGGAACCGCTGACGTACACTTCGCCCTCATTGACCGCTTTGAAGCTGCAGCCTTTCAGGTTCAGCACGCCGCCCGGCCCCGGCAGGAAGTACGGGTCGGATTTCTCATACAGGGTGTGCGCCGCGGCCGACGTTTCGGTGAATTTACGCTTCGGATTAAAGGTTTTCAGCGTAAAGCCGTGCTCGTCAATGATGCCCATCGCGCAGTCGGAGCCGGACCCTGGCGTAGCGGCAATCGCCGCGCACTCAAGGATCTTACCGCAGTGCAGCGCCAGACCTTCATCGAAGCCCTGCATAATGGGCAGTGCGGCAAAGCAGGCCGGATCGTACGCCCGCCCGCCAAGCACCACCTGTGCCCCGGCCGCCAGCGCCCGCTGGAAAGGCTCAATGCCCATCTGCGCCACGATATAGGTGCTCTCTTCAATGGCCTCGTGGGTCAGTTCCGGGACGAAATCCAGGGCTGTGATTTTCCCGTTATCCAGCGCCTGATGCACCGTGGCTTTATCGACATCCGATGGGATCAGCGCCATCGAGAATGAGAGCTTCTCTTCCTGAGCAATCTCAAGGATTATCTGCCGACACCACTCCAGATGGGGCGCGGCACCGGACCCTCCGGCGGTGCCGATCACCACCGGGATGTTGTGCTTAACGCCAGCCACAATCATATAGCGCAGATCGCGTTTTACCCCCGCCCGGTCGGTGAAAGGCTTACCTGCCCCCAGGTAGTGGGGACCCGGGTCGGATGAGCCCGCGTCAACAGCAATAAGATCCGGCGAGGCTTCCATGGCCTTACGAAAACTCTCTTCCGGGAAGCCATAGCCCAGGATTGCCGTTGGCGATAAGATCTTAAATGTACGTGCCATCATTTAATCCTTAGTGTGCAACAATGCGATGGTGCGGTGCATTTCGTTAAACACGATGTTAAGACCTTCATCGAACCCCATGCCCGGTTTGATCAACATGCGCATCGGGCGAGCGGCCAGAGCCACGTGCACGCAGGTGCGGGCGCTGATTTCCGTTTCGTTACAGGTACCGCCCTGATAGGCTTCCATGCCATGTTTGTTGCAGTACAGCACCGCATCAACGATGTTGTGAATACCGCCCAGATCCGGGGTTTTGATCTGCACCATGTGGCAGCTGCCCGCATCGGTGAAGTCCACAATGTCCTGATAGGTGTTACACCACTCATCGGCAACGATTTTCACGCCAGAGCCCAGACGCATCAGCTCGTGGGTGATGGCGGTCAGCAGGCGGATTTGATCGGGTTTATTACCCGCATCCACCGGTCCCTCAATATAGAGCGGCAGGCCCTGGGCCTCTTTTTCGAGGCTGGCGATATAGGCGGCGCAACGTACCGGGTCCATATCGAAAATCAAACCGATAGTGCCGTACACGTCGATGTGCAGCGTCGGGCGATAGTGCGGGCTGGTGCGCAGGCTTAAGATGCGGTCGGATAACCAGCGCACATACTCACGCAGTTTTTCCCCCTTCAGGCCCAGTTTCTCTTCCACGTTGTTGATAAGCGCATGCGGCAGAACGTCAACGCCTTTGAGGATCATCTTGTCGACGGCGATATAGCGGTCGTCGCCGCTCTGTCCGAATAACGGAATGGCTTCAGGGACACATGGCAGTTGCCATTCATCACAAACGACTTCCGTTTTCAGACGACCGGTCGCCAGTGCCGTCACGTCGAGCAGCGCCTGCGACAGGCCATAACGTACGGCGGTATGCAGCAGATGGCCGTCGATACGCAGTTCGTCAAAGAATCGGGCGTTCGTCAGGAAGCGGTCAACGTCGCGGCCTTCGAGCAGCGGCTTGATGTGATCGTTAAGGAACGGAATGAAGTGTTCAGCCAGGAACAGCGGATCGCGACCGCCTGCACCTGAATATTGCACTGCTGCACAATCACCCACCGCCACCGCGCCGTTTTCCAGAATCAACTGTACGGAGACGCATTCACCCGCCTGACGAACTGACGTAAACCCAGGCGTGACCGGGTTGCCGGTATAGATAAATCCGTCATGCCCGGCACCGTTTTTAATTGCCTGCTGATCGTCAAAATAGAATGAGGAGTAGCCTGCGGTGAAAAGGGCCTGTTTAATTTTCATTATGGTCTTCCTATTAATTTACTGTGGGATACCGCGTTGATGTCATCAACAACCATCTGGAATGAGGGTTTACGTCCTTCAAAACGCGCGCGCTCGGCGACGTAATCGTGATGCAGGTCGAGGATATCTTTCGGCAGCGGAACCGCGCCGGCTTCCAGCACGCGAATGGCACCGGCGTTATCACGAACCGGCAGAATTTTGCCCGCGTTGCAGGAGGCGGGGGCAAACGGCACGTCCAGCACGCCAGCTTCAAACGCCAGCACCGTACCGCGCGCGACATCGCCGTTGCCCAGCTCGAAGACTTTCTTCAGCACGGCGCGGACTTCACTCTTAATCAGCTCGACTTCCTGCTCGACGGCGGCACACGGCGGGAATTTCTGATCGCTCACCATGTTGAGCATCTGACGCGAGGCTTTCAGTCCCTGGGCGTTGGCGGCGGCGGTGGGTATACCGAATGCTTCGTGCGGGCTCTTGGTGATCACTTTGGTCGCTCCGGACATCCCGGCCACCGCTGCGCCCCAGGAGATAATGGCAAACGCTTTCGACTCATCTTCCGGGAACCCCCCCATCCACTGGTGGAAGACGGTGCTCAGCTCGTAATCGTCAAAACCGTGGTTATGGAAATATTCGTGGGACAGTTCACGCAGAGCCTGAATAGCAGCAATATCCTGCGTCAGGCTACCCACCTGGCCGTAGCCAACGGTGATTGACTTCACGCCCTGTTCCAGCGCCAGCAGACCTTCGATAATCGCCACCGAGTGGGAGACAAACGGCGGGATAAGGGTGCCGGTCAGCGGGCCAAACGGTTCACGGTTGATACGAATGCCGTTCTCTTCATAAAGACCCATCAGGCGGTCGCAGTACTGCCAGTCACGAATGGATTTTTCCAGGGTGACGCGCTTAGCGTACGGAATGTTGTAAGAGATACCGCCGCCTTCATAGCTGGTAAAGCCGCTGGCCATAGCGATCTCTGCCAGCAGGCGCGCATCCGGCGTGCCGTGACGTACCTGAATCGGTTTCTCCAGCGCTTCGGTCATGCGTCGGCACGCGGCGACGCCGTGGTTGACGACCGGTAAGCCGTTGAGTTTGGAGGTACCCGCTTCGATGGATTTTTGGATCCCTACCGCGGCCTCTTCATAGCGATTCAGACGGGTATAGGCATCGATGGTGCTGGGCAGCAAATCACACTCTTCCTGCAGCGTTTTCAGCAGGGCGATATGTTCATCCATGAGCGCTACGCCTGCGCGCGGCTGGCTCAGGGTTTTACCTTCCTGGTCGGCCTTCAGTAGTGCGTGAGAAAAGCGTTTTTGCTCAGGAATGGTTTGCTGGTACTTCACGCCATCTTCGAAGTTCTCAACGTCCTTGCCGGTATGCCAGGTTTGTAAGACCTGTTGCCGCTCAGTCATGAATTCGTCATGGGTTAGCTTTTTATTTCGAAGTTCCATTCGTTGCTGCCTTAGGTTTTATAGGGTTAAACAATGAATACTGGTGCGAGCCGCCGCCTGCGGGTCCAGCCTGGCGACATTCGCCAGCAGAGGAAGCAGACCTTTTGCATCGCGGTAATAATCAAACTGCCCGGGTAAAAGAACGCGTCTGCTGCTGTCGTCCAGCTCGCGGTACTTCAGCCAGCGGTGCACATCGAACTGGCTGGCGCGGGAGAGCCATCCCCCGGAGCCCACCACTTTGCGCACGGTGGTGAGATCGCGCCCCACCTGCAAATCGACGTTGCCGACGCAGGTACAGACCTGTTTTTTGGTGCCGGCATGGCGTTCGCTGGCGTACCCCACGCACAGCCCGGCCAGTAGCGTGTCGAAATGTTTTTCTTCTTCGGTGACAGGCAGATAATCCGGATGTGCGACCAGATGACGCAGATAGCCATAAAACGCGTCCTTGCGTTGAGGCTGATGGGCGAACACCGCGTTCACCAGTTCCTGCGTACTTTCACCGACCACGACCGCCGAGACGCGCATGCCGAGGTCTCCCTCTACGGTGCGTTTCACAAATGGCTCAGGCACGCCGTGCAGAACGGTATCCGGCGAGAGCGTGTTGGCGCTGGCGGAATAGACGTCGGTGGTGGCACCGCCCATGTCGATCAGCATGAATTCTTTCCACGCGCTGTCGACCTCACTGATCGCTTTCACCAGCTCGTAGACGGTCCACGGTGTGGGCATCGGCTCTTCGCCGGTTTCCCCGACGATAACGTCAAGTCCTTTCCCCTTCACGATGCGGGAAAGAAACACATCGCAGATGGCCTTGCGGGCGGCATAAGGATTCGGGTGATCGAGGTCAGGCAACACATTGTCGACGGTGATCAAATCTTTATGGCCAAGAATGGCCTGCACGTCGTCCTGAATATCGCGATTTCCGGCGTAAATAATGGCGCAATCCAGCGAGGACGCTGCCAGCGCGCGGGCATTGGCAAGACCGTAGCTCTCTTCTCCGCCGTCCGTACCGCCTGTGAACAGCAGGATGTCCGGCGGGGAGTCCTCCAGCGCCTGGATATCGTGGCGGTTCAGTTTGTAGGAGTAGTACTGAGCGATTTTGGCGCCCGCTGAATGGGCGGTGACTTTGGCCGACTCCAGGGTTATCGACGGCACCAGCCCCATTGCGGCAACGGCGAGGCCGCCTTTTGCCGACGAAGAGTATTTCAGCGTAACGTCCCCGCTGTTCAGCAACGGTCGCGCATCGGCAACGTTAAGCACCTGGTTCAGGCTGGTAAAGAAGCCCTCCGCCAGATGGTGGGTTGTCGTTGGGGTCAGCACGTGGTTGACCAACGTAAGCGCATCACCCTCCGGCGTGAAGAGTGCGGCTTTGGTCCACGTCGAGCCAATGTCGACTGAGACGATTTGCATCAGAAGCCCTCTTCAAGACAGAGCTCTTCAACGCGCTGACGCTGCTGGATATCATTCGCCATCAGCTGACAGACGTCTTCCAGGTCGTGGCTCGGGGCGAACACGCGGTTGAAACCCATCTCTTTGAATTTGGCTTCGACATCGGCAAAATCGTGCTTACCCACGACCAGATTACCGCCAACAAAAAGCAGAATGTCGCCGATACCGCGTTCGATGCAGCGCTCACGCAGCCCCTGGCAGTCGATGTCGCCATGGCCGTAGATGGATGAAACGACAATAGCATCAGCACCTGTTTCGATGGCCGCATCAATATATTCATCCTGGCTTACCATGACACCAAGATTGATAACGTGAAAATCATGAGAAGTAAAAACGCGGTCCAGAACTTTATTGCCTACCGCATGGCAGTCAGCACCAATGACGCCAATGACAAGTGTTGATTTCTTCATGGGTAATCCTCTGTAGGGCTGCTTGTGAAAATACAATGGGTATTAAAAATGAATAATGTACACAGGGTCTGCTAATGGTGTTGAAGTGTGTTTGGAAGAGGAAAGGGAAGCAATTGATCTATTTTCAAAAAATCCTTCCCAAAACGATGATGGTGATGTCTTGTTATTATAAAGTCTGTTAAATCAAGGTGTTGCGTGTGGCTTATTATTGCTTTGATATTTATCTGTAAACGTTGCTGACAAAACCAATGTAATATTTGTGATCGCGCGCCTGTTTTATTGCTGAGGGCGTTTAATATTGTTTTTAAGCGTAACAGGCATCGCGATATTGTCGTGCGGGCAGGGCGGGGACGTTATTCGCGGTTTTATTGATATTGGTCATAAATACCATTCGTACAATTAAGAGAGAGTGATAAACACATCAACTTTTTGACCTGTGGAGGGGATATATAATTCAGCGCTAATTTTAATTATCCGTTTTCTTGCGTCTTTGAATATTTAATCTGAGGATATAATGATGAGTAAAGGGAAAGTTTGGCTTGTAGGGGCAGGGCCTGGCGATGCGTCTTTGATAACGGTAAAAGGTCTGCACTGTATCCGCCACGCGGAAGTGATTGTCCACGATCGCCTGGTTAACCCCGAACTCCTGGCGCAGGCTCCGGCAGGCTGTTTGATTATTGATGTCGGTAAAACCCCGAGCCATCATCCGGTTCCTCAGGAACAAATCAATGCCCTGCTGGTCAGGCATGCCGGGGAGGGACGGCAGGTGGTGCGCCTGAAAGGCGGGGACCCTTACGTTTTTGGTCGCGGGGGTGAAGAGGCCGAGCAGCTGGCGAAAGACGGCCTGTCGTTCGAAATTGTGCCGGGGATCAGTTCTGCGATTGGCGGGCTGGCCTATGCCGGGATCCCGGTCACGCACCGTCATTACGCCTCCAGTTTTCATATTGTGACCGGTCATATGTGCCAGGGGAACGACCCGCAAAACTGGCATGCGCTGGCGAAAATCAACGGAACGCTGATCGTTTTGATGGGAATGACCCGGCTGACGGAAATCTGCCAGCAGCTGATCGAGGGAGGCATGTCCGCTGCGACGCCGGTGGCGGTGGTGATGTATGCAAGCCAGTCTCGTCAGCAGATCGCCAAAGGTACGCTGACCGATATCCATCTTGAGGTTGAACGTCAAAAACTGCATGCCCCTGCGCTTATTGTCGTCGGTGAGGTCGTCAACCTGCAGGAGATACTGGCGTTTACCGCATCACATCTTGCGCTGAATGAGGTTGCTGTCTGATGTTATCCTCACATCTAACGAAATAGCCGAGTGAAACGAATGAGTGAGCATGGTGGTAACGTTCTGGAAACGGGGCTGCAGTTGGGGATCGATCCCGGGTTACTGTTGGACTTTAGCGCGAACATCAATCCGTTAGGGCTACCCGAGCGCGTCAGGTCGCTCATTGTGTCCCATCTGGATATCATCATGCAGTATCCGGACGTTGAATACCGCCATCTTCACCAGGCACTGGCCAGCGCCAGTCGGTGTGAGTATGACCAGACGATTGCCGGGAATGGCGAAACGGAGTTGATCTATGGCCTGGTGCGAACGCTTGCCCCCCGCCGGGCAATGCTGCTGGTGCCGGGGTTTGCCGAGTATCGCCGCGCATTGCAGCAGCAGGGATGCCAGATAATCGATTATGTACTGAGTGAGTCGAACGGGTTCCAGGTGGATTGTTCCCTACTGGACGCCGTTCGCGCGCACCGGCCCGATTGCCTGTTCATCGCGACCCCAAACAACCCTACCGGGTTAATGCCTGATGCCGATCTACTCGACCGGCTGGCCTCGCTGTGCGAAGCGCTGCAGATTGCGCTGATTGTTGATGAAGCATTCATCGATTTTATGCCGCAGGGCTCGACGCTGGCCCCACGGCTGGCTGAGTCACGCTATCTTTACCTGCTGCGTTCCCTGACCAAGTTTTTTGCCATTCCCGGACTGCGCCTGGGATATCTGCTGAGCGGAAATACGCACACTATTCGCCAGATGAAACGCACCCGTGAACCCTGGTCCGTGAATGCGTTATCGGCGCTGGTGGGGCAGCATTTGTTACTGGATGAGGACTATATTTCTCGCAGCCATGCCTGTATCGCCCGGGAGCGGGATTTCCTGTTGCAGGCGATGACGCGCTTTTCATCGCTGGTGGTCTGGGAGCCGCAAGCCAATTTTATTTTCTTCCGCTGCCTGCGTCAGGGGTTCAACCTGAAGGCAGCGCTGCTCGGCCATCACATCCTTATCCGCCACTGTGAAAACTACCCAGGGCTCGATCGTGACTACTATAGAATTGCCGTGCGTACCGAAGCGGAGAACCGCCGGTTTATTGCCGCGCTGAGTCAGGTTTTAGAAGGCTAAGGCGATGGACTATTTCCCGATTTTTGCAACCTGAAGGGTAAACGCTGCCTGATCGTCGGTGGCGGGCAGGTGGCGACGCATAAGGCGAAGAGTTTGCTGGCAGCCGGGGCAGTGCTGCGTCTGGTTGCGCCCACCCTGACGCCAGAACTTGCCGGCCTGCACGCGTGCGGTGACATCGAATGGTTCCCGGCAACGTTTGCGCCGCAGTATCTGCACGCCTGCTGGCTGGTCATCGCCGCGACCAGCGATCCGCAGGTGAACCGTCAGGTCGCCGGGGCCGCCAGCGCGAGGCATCTGTTTTGCAATGTCACAGACGACCTTTCTGCTGCCACCTTTATTTCACCGGCCATTATTGACCATTCACCGGTTATTATTGCGCTCAGCTGCGGGGGCAACGCGCCGGTGTACAGTAAGATCCTCAAAGCGCATGTCGCCGCGCATCTTCCTCCGGGTATGCAGAAAAGCGTGCGGCTGGCGGGAGCGCTTCGTGAAAGGGTAAACGGTGTGTGCAGTGACCGGGAGCGCAAGCGTGCATTTTGGGCCGCGTTCTTCCGGCATGTTCCGCTGCAACAGGCCTTAGCGCAGGAACACGAACACGAGGTCAGGCAGCAGGTGGAGTGGCTCATTCAGCACAGGTTGCTCTCAGAGTAGCGTCACGCCGCCTTTTACCATCTGTAGCAGGTGTTGTTCAGGCCAATGGCGGGTGAGCTGTTTTTTCGCTAACAGCCATTTCACATAATCGACATCGTCTTTATTTCTGTCCAGCATCAGCCCCACGACGCTGCCGCTGTGCGCCACGTTGACCCCGTAGATACCGCACTCCTCCACCAGTGAGAGCAGAGCGTCAAAATCCGGTTTTGGCAACAGCGTCTGGCTGGCGATGGCGCTGAGGGTGGCCGCTTCGCCCAGCCGGTAAGGGCTTTGCGTCATACAGGCTTCCTGTACCTTTTCCCATGCGCGTTTCAGCGCTGGCGCACCGGCATGTAGCCCAGCCTGACGCGGGATGCGGTGGTAATCTGCCGTGCGCAGCGTTTGCGGACTTTCCAGAACAAGCAGGTCGAGAGTGGGCTGGGCGTCGCAGGGAATTTGGGTAGAGGCGTCGTTATGATCGAAAAGGGTTAACTGGCGAAACACGGTACTGTCGGTGGGTTCGAGCGAAACGCAAAGCGTTGCCAGCGCGCTTTCGTCGAGCTGATGCCCCAGATGGTGGGCGGTGGCGACGGCGGTGGCGGCAATATCTGCGGTGCTGCTGGCCATCCCTTTGGCAATCGGGATGGTCGAATGCACATGAATGCGAATCTCCTGGCTCAACTGCGCCGGGTAGTGCCAGTACTGCAATACCCGTTCAACCATCGCGCGCGACAGCGGGCGTTCATCCGCCAGAGGTGAGCCGTGGCTCACCTCAACAGTGCTGTACCATTCGACAGGGCAGGAGACCAGCTTTTCACTGCCCAAAATCCAGCCCTGGATAAGCTCACCGCACGACGCGGGGCATTGCGCAACAGCCACGTTCTCACCTTTCTGATCAGTCATTTCTGAAACATAGTGTCATGAGGATATTCCTCTTACCTTGATATACCGCAAATTCCCTTTCTGGATAACCTACATATTATTCTGCGATCCCGCTGAACGCGTAATGCATCAATAAAATCGCACGGGCTTACGTTTAATAGCCATATTATGGTATTGCCAGTTTTTAATATCTTAATGAATTTTGATCACGATAAAATGAAAAAATATCAAGTGATGCAATAACTTGTCATAGCGCAATAAATATAGAGATTTTAAGCGTAATTATCTTTGCTTTTTATTTTTTGTGATAAAACGTTGAGTTATTGAGAAAGGCGTCAATTACTCTGATGCCACGTTTTACTCAGCAGGTATTTTTTTTACGGTTAAGTAATTACCTAAGGTGAATTGAAACGCCGTAAATAGCATTGCTGTTTTCTTTCTCATAATGTAAGCCGACAGGTTTGCCACATTTGTGGCAGGGAAGGGGGTGACAATCCCCCGCAGCCCCCGCTGCTGTGATGCTGACGACCCCGTAATGACCACTGATCGTGAGATTGGGAAGGACGGGCGAGGAGGACGCTAAGCCAGAAGACCTGCCTGTCGGGAACGTTCAACAACTTCGGTGGGAAGTGGGTTGTACTGATGCATACAGTCGAAAGACTGGGGCGACGTGTATCTATACCACCCATCCACCCTGAACAGGATCAGGGTCATGGAGCCAAAGCAGTACGCGTTTGTTCTGGCAGGTACAGGAAGCGGTTGTGGTAAAACCACGGTGACGCTTGGCCTGTTGAGTCTGTTAAAACAGCGTGAGTTACGCGTCCAGCCGTACAAAGTGGGCCCTGACTATCTTGATACCGGCTGGCATACCAAAGTCAGCGGTACCGCCTCCCGCAACCTCGACAGCTTCATGCTGCCTGAACCGATCCTCAACGCGCTGTTTTGCGAGCATATGCAGCAGGCGGATATCGCGGTCATTGAAGGCGTGATGGGGCTGTATGACGGCTACGGCACCGATCCGAATTATTGCAGCACCGCCGCGATGGCAAAACAGCTGGGCTGTCCGGTGATTCTGCTGGTAGACGGCAAGGCGGTTTCTACGTCGATTGCCGCGACCGTAATGGGTTTTCAGCGATTCGATCCCACCCTCAATATTGCCGGGGTGATTGTTAATTGGGTTAACAGCGAATCACATTATCAGTTGCTCAAAGCGGCAATTGAACACTACTGCACGGTACCCGTCCTGGGTTATGTGCCTCGCGTTGAGGGTGTCGGTTTACCCGAGCGCCATCTCGGATTGGTCACCGCCCGGGAGTCGGTTGCGGACTCGCAGACCTGGCAGAATTTTGCCGCCCTTCTCGAACGTACGCTGGATATCGAACAACTTCTCGCACTCAGCCAGATGGCGTCGCTGCCGCAGGGTGCCTGGCCTGCGCTGCCTGATGGGGACGCCGGGTGCGGGTTAACGCTCGCGATGGCTGACGACGACGCCTTCAACTTCTATTACCCGGATAACATCATGCTGCTCGAACGTACCGGGGTCGAGATAATCCGCTTTAGTCCGCTCCGGGAGAGCCGTTTACCTGACTGCCAGATGGTCTGGCTCGGGGGCGGTTACCCGGAGCTTTATGCGGCACGGCTTGCGGAAAACACCACAATGCTCGCCAGCCTGCAGGAGGCACACCGGCGCGGCGTGGCGATCTACGCCGAGTGTGGCGGGCTGATGTATCTCGGCAGCGCGCTGGAAGATAGCGAGGGGGTGACCCACCGGATGGCCGACATTCTCCCCGGCCACAGCCGGATGGGTAAACGGCTGACCCGTTTTGGCTATTGTGAGGCGCAGGCGCGCCAGCCCACGCTGCTGGCCGATGGCGGGGAGGTGCTGCGTGGGCATGAATTCCACTATTCCGACTTCTTCCCCGATACCCCAGCGGTGCTGGCGTGCCGAAAAGTGCGCGATGGCGTGACGATGCAGGAATGGGCGGGCGGCTGGCAGGTTGGCAACACGTTCGCAAGCTACCTGCACCTCCACTTTGCCCAACGTCCCATGATGCTCAGCCGCTGGCTGGCGGCGGCGAGGGGGGCGCGATGACTCTGCTGGCATGGTGCGTCGCGTGGCTGCTCGATGTCATCATCGGCGACCCACAAAACTGGCCGCATCCGGTGCGCTGGATAGGCAACCTGATTAATGCGGTGCAGCGCGGCATACGCCACTGCTGCCATAGTGACGCGGCGTTACGCATTGGCGGCGGCGTAATGTGGCTGGCGGTGGTGGGGCTGACCTGGGGCGTGGCCTGGGGCGTGCTGACGCTCGGACGGATGGTGCATCCCTGGCTGGGCTGGGCCATTGAAGTGTGGATGATTTTTACCGTGCTGGCCGGACGCAGTCTGGCAAACGCCGCACGGGACGTTCAACGCCCTTTGCAAGCGGGCGACCTTGATGAAAGCCGCGAAAAACTCTCCTGGATAGTGGGGCGCGATACCTCTCAGCTTCAGCCGGAACAGATCAACCGGGCGGTGGTGGAGACCGTCGCGGAGAACACGGTCGACGGCATTATCGCCCCGCTGTTTTTCCTTCTGCTGGGCGGTGCGCCGCTGGCGATGGCCTATAAAGCGGTGAATACCCTCGATTCAATGGTGGGCTACAGGCACGAAAAATACCGCGCGATCGGCATGGTCAGCGCCCGTATGGATGACGTGGCGAACGCAATTCCCGCGCGCCTGAGCTGGCTCTTGCTGAGCATTGCGGCGTGGCTATGCCGCGAGGGACCCTCCCGCGCGCTGCGTGTCGGCTGGCGCGACCGCTACAACCACAGCAGCCCCAACTGCGCGTGGGCTGAAGCGACGGTTGCCGGCGCGCTGGGCGTCCGGCTTGGCGGACCCAACACCTATTTTGGCCAGCGCGTGGAAAAGCCCTGGATTGGCGACGCGCTGCGCCCGATTGCGGTAGACGACATTTCCCGAACGATTCGACTGATGTGGGTTTCCTCCACCCTGGCGCTGGTGCTGTTTATCGCAGCTCGCTGGCTGACGGTTGGCGTGACCTGAGGACAAGAGACAATGCAATACATCCAGCAACCCCAGGCGATTGAAGCCAAAAGTTTCGACATCATTGGCGAGATCATTCGCGAAACGCGGCCGGAGTACCGGTTCGCCAGCCCGCTGCATGAGGCGATCGTCAAGCGGGTAATCCATACCACTGCAGATTTTGACTGGCTGGATATTCTCTGGTTTTCAGATGACGCCATAGAGCAGCTTTGCGCGGCGCTCCGTCGCCCCTCCGTCATCTATACCGATACCACGATGGCGCTCTCCGGGATCAACAAAACGCTGCTGGCCACATTCGGGGGCGAATGTCGTTGCTATATCAGCGACCCGCGGGTGGTAGCACAGGCAAAAGCACAGGGAATCACCCGCTCGATGGCGGCCGTTGATATCGCGGTGACGGAAGGGAGTGAGAAGATCTTCGTCTTTGGCAATGCGCCAACGGCACTGTTTCGCCTGCTTGAGCATGATGTTGTCGTCAGCGGCGTGGTGGGCGTCCCGGTGGGGTTTGTGGGGGCGGCGGAATCGAAAGAGGCGCTGACGCACAGCCATTTGCCCGCTATTGCGGCACTCGGGCGCAAAGGCGGCAGCAATGTGGCAGCAGCGATTGTGAACGCCATGCTCTATTACCTGCAGGGGGCGCGATGAGCGATTCAACCTTCGATGCCCCGGTATGGCATAACGGGAAGGCGTTACGCAAAGGCTACACCACCGGTTCCTGCGCGACCGCGGCAGCGAAAGTCGCCGCGCTGATGGTGCTGCGCCAGCACCTCATTCATCAGGTCTCCATTGTCACGCCCTCCGGCGTTACGCTGTGTCTGAACGTGGAATCGCCGCACATTGAAGGACAGCAGGCGATTGCCGCCATCCGCAAAGACGGCGGTGATGACGTCGATGCCACGCACGGCATGCTGATTTTCGCCCGCGTGACGCTCAACGACAGCGGCGAGATTACGCTGGCGGGCGGCGAAGGCGTGGGGACCGTGACGCGCAAAGGCATTGGCCTGCCCCTCGGCAGCGCGGCGATCAACCGCACACCGCGTCACACCATTGAAGCCGCGGTGCGTGAGGCGATTGGCCCGACCCGCGGGGCCGACATAACAATTTTTGCGCCTGAAGGGGAAGAACGGGCCCGGAAAACCTACAACTCACGCCTCGGGATCCTGGGCGGCATTTCGATCATCGGCACAACTGGCATTGTGACTCCGATGTCAGAGGAGAGCTGGAAACGATCGCTTTCTCTTGATCTGGAGATTAAACGCGCGGCCGGGCTGGAACGGGTTGTGCTGGTACCGGGCAATCATGGCGAGCGTTTTGTGCGTGAGCAGATGGGCATCGATGAAGATGTCGTGGTCACCATGAGCAATTTTGTCGGCTACATGATCGAAGAGGCGGTGCGGCTGGGATTTCGCCAGATAGTGCTGGTCGGCCATCCTGGCAAACTGATCAAAGTTGCCGCCGGGATTTTCCACACCCACAGCCATATTGCTGATGCACGCATGGAAACGCTGGTGGCGCATCTGGCGCTACTCGGCGCGCCGCTGGAATTACTGACCACCGTCAGCGATTGCGATACCACCGAAGCGGCGATGGAACATATCGAAACCTGGGGTTTTCAGGTTCTTTACAGCCACCTTGCCGAACGTATCTGCCTGCGCGTGATGCAGATGCTGCGCTTTACCAAAAATCCGCCGGCCTGTGACGCCATTCTGTTTTCTTTTGATAACCAGGTGCTGGGCAGCAACCGCCCGGTCGAGGCGATAGCCCGGGAGCTGCAATGTTAACGGTCGTGGGAATGGGGCCAGCGGGACTGTCCCTGATGACGCCCGCTGCGCGAGACGCCGTTGAGCGCGCCGATGCGCTGGTTGGCGGAAAACGCCACCTGCAGGCGTTTCCGGCGTTTGGCGGCGAGACGTTTGTCCTCGGCGCCAACATTCCGGAGCTGCTGGCCTGGGTTGAGGCGCGTCAGGAGAAAAAGGTGGTGATTGTCGCCTCCGGCGATCCGCTGTTTTACGGCATCGGATCGCGGATGGTGGCGCATTTTGGTATTGCGCGCGTGCGCGTGATTCCCGGCATCAGCGCGGTGCAGTACCTGTGCGCGCAGGCGGGCATTGATATGAATGAGATATGGCTCACCAGCAGCCATGGTCGCAGCGTGAATATTGATGAACTGGTACGGCATCGCAAAGTGGCGATGGTCACCGATAGCCAGTGCGGGCCGAAAGAGATTGCCGCGCAGCTGGTCGCACGCGGTAAGGGGCATCGCTGGATGGTGATTGGTGAAAACCTGGCGATGGCAAACGAACGGATCCACTGGCTTCCCGTCAGTGAGGTCAGTGCCGACTATGAGATGAATGCTTTGGTGATCCTCGATGAAAGATGAACTGTTTCTGCGCGGCGAAACGGTGCCGATGACCAAAGAGGCGGTACGCGCGCTTGCCCTCGCGAAACTGGAGCTGCACCGCGTCAGCCATCTGATTGATGTAGGCGCGGGGACCGGGAGCGTGTCGATAGAGGCTGCGCTGCTGTTTCCCTCTCTGCGCGTCACGGCCATTGAGCGTAACCCTGCGGCTCTGCAACTGCTTGCGGAAAATTGCCAGCATTTTGCCTGTCGCAATATCACGATTTTGCCGGGCGTTGCACCGTTACCGGTGGCGGATAAGGCCGATGCGGTATTTATGGGCGGCAGCGGTGGCCATCTGACATCGCTTATTGACTGGTCCATGCGCCAGTTACATCCAGGCGGACGTCTGGTCATGACGTTTATCCTGATGGAAAACCTCACCACCGCGCTGACCCATTTGCAGCAGATCGGCGTGCAGGACATTGATTGCCTGCAAATGCAGAGCTCCGCGCTGACCCCGCTCGGCAGCGGCCACTATTTCAAACCGAATAATCCTGTTTATGTTATCGCCTGTCAGAAGGAAGAACACCATGTCTGAGACGTTTGATTCCCGTTGTGTGTGGTTTGTCGGTGCAGGTCCCGGCGATCGTGAGCTCATCACGCTCAAGGGATATCGGCTGCTGCAGCAGGCGCAGGTGGTTATCTATGCCGGCTCGCTTATCAATACCGAACTGTTGGCCTATTGCCCGCAGGAGGCCGAATGCCACGACAGCGCGGAACTCCATTTAGAACAGATCCTTGACCTGATGGCGGCAGGCGTGAAGGCCGGAAAAACGGTGGTACGTTTACAAACCGGTGATGTCTCGCTCTACGGTTCCGTCCGTGAGCAGGGCGAAGAGCTGACCAAACGCGGCATCGCCTGGCAGGTGGTGCCCGGCGTCAGCGCCTTCCTCGGCGCCGCGGCGGAGCTTGGGGTCGAATACACCGTTCCCGAAGTCTCACAGAGCCTGATTATTACCCGCCTCGAAGGCCGTACGCCGGTACCGGCGCGTGAACAGCTGGAGTCATTTGCCAGCCATCAGACCTCCATGGCGATTTATCTCTCGGTCCAGCGGATTCACCGGGTGGCGGAACGTCTGATAGAAGGTGGCTACCCGGACACCACGCCCGTTGCCGTCATTTATAAAGCGACCTGGCCGGAAAGCCACACCGTACGCGGCACGCTGGCGGATATCGCCGACAAGGTACGCGAGGCGGGGATCCGCAAAACGGCGCTCATTCTGGTCGGGAAGTTCCTGGGCGAGGAGTATCACTACTCAAAACTCTATGCTGCGGATTTTAGCCATGAATACCGCCAGGCCTGAGTCCATCGCGCTGTTTTGTCTGACGCCGGGTGGCGTGCAGCTGGCGAAACGCCTGGCATTGATGCTGCCGGTAACCTGCTTTGCCAGCGAGCATTTGCAGGAAGAGGGCTTTGTCTCCTTCAACGGCGGCTTTGCCCCGGCGCTTCGCGAGGCGTTCACGCACTACCCGGCGCTGATTTTTATCGGCGCAACCGGCATTGCGGTTCGCGTCCTGGCGCCTTTGATCGACGACAAACTGAGCGACCCGGCGGTGGTGGTGATCGATGAGCGTGGGCAGCACGTGATTAGCCTGCTTTCCGGCCATGCCGGCGGCGCGAATGCGCTGACTCGCTACCTGGCGGGAATTCTGGGGGCTGACCCGGTGATAACCACCGCCACGGACGTCAACGAGATGGCCGCGCTGGATACCCTTGCCATTCAGCTCAATGCCCGAATGCGCGATTTCCGAACGACGGTAAAAATCGTCAACCAGATGCTGGTGAGCCACCAGCGGGTAGGGCTGTGGTGGGATGTCGAACTCGATAGCGACGTCAGTCAGTGCGATCGGCGCGGATTTATTACCGTGAGCGACCTGCAGCACCTCCCTGAACTGGATGCGCTGGTGTGTATTACGTTGCGAAATACGTTGCCGGAACTGCCGCTGCCGCACTGGAAGCTGGTCCCGCAGCGGGTTGTGGCAGGCATCGGCTGTCGACGCAACACGCCGTATTCGCTACTGGCGACGCTGCTGGCGCGTCAGCTTGAGGCGCAGCAGTTCGATCCGCTGGCGCTGAAAGCGATTGGCAGCGTCTCCCTTAAAAAAGACGAAGCGGGCCTGCTTCAGCTTGCCGCCTGCTGGCGTGTTCCTTTTGAAACCTTTACCGCTGACGCGCTGCGTGAGCACGAACATCGCTTTGCGGCCTCACCCTTTGTACGCCAGACGGTTGGGGTGGGGAGCGTCTCGGGTCCGGCAGCGTGGCTGCTGAGCCATGGGCAACTACGAGGAGAAACCCTGCGCGAACAGGGCGTCACTATCACTTTGGGAGTTTCACACTGATGTTAAGCGTAATTGGAATCGGCCCGGGCTCGCAGGCCATGATGACCATGGAAGCCGTAGACGCGTTACAGGCGGCAGAAATCATCGTTGGCTACAAAACCTACACCCATCTGGTGAAGGCGTTCACGGGCGACAAACAGGTCATCAAAACCGGTATGTGTAAGGAGATTGAACGCTGCCAGGCGGCGATTGAGCTGGCGCAGGCCGGGCATAATGTCGCGCTTATCAGCAGCGGCGACGCCGGTATTTATGGCATGGCGGGGCTGGTGCTGGAGCTGGTCAGCAAACAGAAACTGGACGTTGAGGTTCGCCTGATCCCCGGGATGACGGCCAGTATCGCCGCCGCCTCTCTGCTTGGCGCACCGCTGATGCACGATTTTTGCCACATCAGCTTAAGCGATCTGCTGACGCCGTGGCCCGTCATCGAAAAACGCATTGTCGCCGCGGCAGAAGCGGACTTTGTCATCTGTTTCTATAACCCGCGCAGTCGGGGTCGCGAGGGCCATCTGGCACGCGCATTTGAGCTGCTGCGCGCCAGTAAAAGTCCGCAAACGCCGGTAGGGGTAGTGAAATCTGCCGGGCGTAAAAAGCAGGAGAAGTGGCTAACCACGCTGGGTGACATGGACTTTGAGCCGGTCGATATGACGAGTCTGGTGATTGTCGGAAATAAAGCCACGTATGTGCAGGAGGGGCTGATGATCACACCGCGGGGTTATGTGCTGTGAAATATGGCGACGTGCTGGTCATGGGGGGCACCAGCGATGCCCGCGCGATCTGCCACCAGCTGGATGCGGCTGGCGTGGCCTACACCCTGTCGGTGGCGACGCCCACCGGGCAGCGGCTGGCGGGCGACGTTAAGGGGCGCGTGCGCTGTGGTCGTCTGGAGCCGCAACAGATGGTTGACTGGCTTACGGAAAACAGGACCCGCTGGGTGATTGACGCTTCGCATCCCTACGCTGAGGTGGTCAGCCGCAACATCCTGACGGCCTGTGAAACGGTGGGCGTGTTGCTTAGCCGCTATCAGCGCCCTGAACAGCTTAGCGAGCTGACGCATCCGCTGCTCTACAGCGTGCCGGGAATTGAAGAGGCCTGCGACATCGCGCGGCGTCTTGGTGAACGCGTGCTGCTGACTACCGGGAGTAAAGATCTGGCGCGCTGGCGTACCGCGCTGCCGGAGAAAACGCTGCTGGCCCGGGTACTGCCGGTGCCCGAGATCCTTGAGCAATGCGCCGGGCTTGGCTTTGGTGTTTCCGAGATTTTCGCTCTGTGCGGACCATTCAGCGCTGAGTTTAACGCGGCGTTTTATCGTCAGTGCCGGGCTGACGTGATGATAACCAAAGCGTCCGGGGCGGAAGGTGGTTATCGGGAAAAGGTTCAACCCTGTCTGGATGCGGGCATTCCCTGCATCGTGATTACACGCCCGGCACCGCTGGTGACGGGAGATGAGTTACTGGAAAGTCAGGCCGCATTCGCCGGGCGTTTAGCGCGTTGGATGGCCGTTGCTTAAGGAGATAGTGATGAAAAAGGCGCTTCTGGTGGTCAGCTTTGGTACCAGCTACCACGATACCTGCGAGAAGAACATTGTGGCCTGCGAGCGTGCGCTGGCGGAAAGCTGCCCTGACCGTGAGCTGTTTCGGGCATTCACCTCCGGGATGATTATTCGCAAGCTGAAACAGCGTGACGGCATTGAGATCGATACGCCGCTGCAGGCGCTGAAAAAGCTTGCGGCTCAGGGATATCAGGATGTGGCGATTCAGTCCCTGCATATCATCAACGGCGATGAGTACGAGAAAATCGTCCGTGAAGTGCAGAGCCTGCGCCCGCTGTTCACCCGCCTGACGCTGGGGGTACCGCTCCTGAGCAGCCACGACGATTACGCGCAGCTGATACGCGCATTGCAACAGCAGATGCCAGCGCTTGGGGCTACGGAAAAAGTGGTGTTTATGGGCCACGGCGCCAGCCATCACGCCTTTGCGGCCTATGCCTGCCTTGACCACATGATGATGGTCCAGGGTTTCCCTGCCCGCGTCGGCGCGGTGGAGAGCTACCCGGAAGTCGACATCCTGATTGAGAGCCTCGCTAAAGAGGGCGTCACCGCCGTGCATCTGATGCCGCTGATGCTGGTGGCAGGCGATCACGCCATTAATGATATGGCCTCTGATGCCGAGGATTCCTGGAAGACGTTGTTTAACGCAGCCGGGATCGCGGCGACGCCGTGGCTGAGCGGGCTGGGAGAAAACCTGGCGGTGCGCGCGATGTTCGTCGCCCATCTGCAGCAGGCGCTGAGCGTCGCGATGGAGGAGGCAGCATGAGCGGCAAACTGTACGCCCTGAGTACCGGGCCGGGCGCGTCTGACCTTATCACCGTGCGCGCCTCACGGATCCTCGGTTCGCTGGATATTCTCTATGCCCCGGCCGGCCGCAAAGGCGGCGATAGCCTGGCGCTCTCTATCGTCCGGCCGTTTATCGGCCAACAGACCGACATCCGCTGCTGCCACTTTCCCATGAGCGCCGACGATGCTGAAAAAGAGGCGGTGTGGGATGAGGTGGCCGACGCGTTAGTCAGGGCGGTGAACGACGGAAAACAGGTTGGCTTTATCACCCTGGGCGACGCCATGCTGTTCAGCACCTGGGTGTTCTTACTGCGACGCATCGGCAATCCGGACTGGCTGGAAATTGTGCCCGGGGTGACGTCGTTTGCCGCGATTGCCGCGCGGTCCAAAACGCCGCTGGCGATGGAACAGCAGTCGCTGGCGGTGATCGCCTGTACCGCGCCGGAAGCGGAGATTGCACAGGCGCTGCAGCAGCACGACAGTCTGGTGCTGATGAAGGTGTATGGCCGGTTTGCGCGCATCAAAGCGCTGCTGGCGCAGGCCGGGCTGCTGAATTGCGCACTGATGATGTCAGAGGCCACGCTCCCTGGCGAGCAGTGCTGGCGGCATCTGGATGAGGTTGCTGATGACCAGCCGTTACCCTATTTCTCGACCATTCTGGTCAACAAACAGTGGGAGTATGCGTAATGAAACTCGAACAACAGCTTAAACAGCTGTCATTTGGTGGCCTGGCGGCGGCGCTATTGCTGATGGTGGTGCCGGAGCAGGCGTTCGCAATGCACATCATGGAAGGGTTTTTACCGCCGATGTGGGCGCTGGCGTGGTGGCTGCTCTTCTTACCGTGTTTGTGGTACGGACTGGTGCGCTTGCGCCGTATCGTGCAGGAGGATAGCCACCAGAAAGTCCTGCTGGCGCTGTGCGGGGCATTTATTTTCGTGCTGTCGGCACTGAAGATCCCATCGGTAACCGGCAGTTGTTCGCACCCCACCGGCGTGGGACTCGCCGTGATTCTGTTCGGGCCTGGGGTCGTCGCTATCCTCGGCGCCATCGTGCTGTTGTTTCAGGCGCTGCTGCTGGCACACGGCGGTTTGACCACGCTTGGCGCGAACGGCATGTCGATGGCGGTGATTGGGCCGGTTGTCGGGTATATGGTGTGGAAGATGGCCTGCCGTGCCGGGCTCCGTCGTGATGTCGGGGCATTTTTGTGCGCGATGCTGGCGGATCTGGTGACTTATTTTGTGACTTCGGTTCAGCTTGGCGCGGCGTTCCCGGACCCGGTGACGGGTACCACGGGCTCGATGGTGAAATTCATGGGCATTTTCTGCCTGACGCAGATCCCCATCGCCATCGCAGAGGGATTGTTAACCGTCATGATTTATGACCAGTTGACCAAACGTCAGCTGATTACCGCGCAAGGATACTGAGATGAAAAAAACGCTGATGCTGTTGGCGATGGTGCTTGCCCTGATCGTACTGCCATTTTTTATCGATCACGGGGGGGAATTTGGCGGCTCGGATGGTGAAGCCGAAAATCAAATCCAGGTGGTGGCACCGCAGTACACGCCATGGTTCACGCCGCTCTATGAACCCGCCAGCGGCGAAATTGAAAGCCTGCTGTTTACGCTCCAGGGCTCCATTGGCGCAGCGGTGATTTTCTATATTTTGGGCTACACGAAAGGCAGACAGCGCCGTGATGACCGGGCTTGACAGGCTTAGCTACCAGAGCCGCTGGGCTCACGTTGCGCCGGAACGCAAGTTTCTGCTCTGGCTGGCGCTGATGATGCTGGCGTTTGTGCTGCCGCCGCTGGGACAGGGGATCGTACTGGCGTTGACTGCGGGACTGACCTGCTGGCTGCTGCGTATGAGCTTCTGGCGCTGGTGCCGCTGGATGGCGTTGCCGTTTGGCTTTCTGCTGGTCGGGGTACTGACGATCCTCTTTAGCGTCACCCGAGACCCGCACACGCTGGCGGTTAGCGTCCCCGTGGGGCACTACTGGCTGGGGATCACCGTTTCCGGGATGACCGCCGCCAGTGAAACCTTCTGGCGCAGCCTTGCCGCGCTGGCGGCGACGTTCTGGCTGGTACTGAACTTGCCGTTTCCGCAGCTGATCGTACTGCTTAAGCGGGCGCGCGCGCCGCGTCTGCTTACCGAACAGATTCTGCTGACCTGGCGCTTTATTTTTATTTTGCTGGACGAAGCGCTGGCGATTCATCGCGCGCAGACCCTGCGTTTTGGCTATCGCAGCCTGCCAAAATGCTATCGCTCTCTGGCGATGCTGGTCGGTTTGCTGTTTACCCGGGTGTTGATTCGCTATCAGCAGATGGCGACCACGCTGGATATTAAACTCTACCAGGGTGATTTTCCCCTGTAAGGAATCACACCATGCTGACCACCGCCAATCTCTGGTTTCGCTATCAGGAGGCGCAGGTACTTAAAGGGCTGACGCTGGATTTTTCGACCCATGCCGTCACCGGGCTGGTCGGGGCTAACGGTTGCGGAAAGTCGACGTTATTTATGAACCTGAGCGGCCTGCTGAGGCCGCAGCAGGGGGCGGTTCTGTGGCAGGGGAAGCCGCTGGACTACAGCAAACGCGGACTGCTGGCGCTCCGTCAACAGGTCGCAACGGTGTTTCAGGACCCCGATCAGCAGATCTTTTATACCGATATTGATAGCGACATCGCCTTCAGCCTGCGCAACCTGGGGGTGGCGGAGCCGGAGATCGCGCGGCGCGTCGACGATGCGCTGACGCTGGTCGACGCGCAGCGTTTTCGTCAGCAGCCGATCCAGTGCCTGAGCCATGGGCAAAAGAAGCGAGTCGCCATCGCTGGGGCGCTGGTACTGGGGGCGCGCTATCTTCTGCTGGACGAGCCCACGGCCGGGCTTGATCCTTCAGGACGCACGCAGATGATCGAGATTATCAGACGTATTGTGGCGCAGGGGAACCACGTGGTGATCTCCAGTCATGATATTGACCTGATTTACGAGGTCAGCGATGCCGTCTACGTGCTGCGTCAGGGAGAAGTGCTGGCGCACGGTGCGCCGGGCGAGGTGTTTACCCGCAGCGAACTGATTGAACGGGCCGGATTAACGCAGCCCTGGCTCGTCAAACTGCATGCGCAACTTGGCCTGCCGTTATGCAAAACCGAAGATGAATTTTTCAGCCGTATGCGACAAAAAAACGTAATGAAGGAGGCCTCATGACGCAGGCAATTATGTTGCAGGGAACCGCTTCTGACGTCGGTAAAAGCGTCCTGGTGGCAGGGCTGTGCCGGATTTTTTATCAGGATGGCCTGCGTACCGCGCCGTTTAAATCGCAGAATATGGCGCTCAATTCCGGTATCACCCCTGAGGGAAAAGAGATGGGCCGCGCGCAGATTTTTCAGGCCCAGGCGGCGGGAATCACGCCAGACGTACGGATGAATCCGGTGTTGTTAAAACCGACCAGTGACCGTAAAGCGCAGGTGGTGCTGATGGGGCAAGTGGCGACCGATATGGACGCGGTCAGCTACCACGCGTACAAACCGCGTCTGCGGGAGCAGATCCGTGATGTCTACAACAGCCTGGCCAGAGAGTATGACGTGCTGGTGCTGGAAGGCGCGGGTAGCCCGGCGGAAATTAACCTGCGCGATCGCGATATCGTCAATATGGGGATGGCCGAAATGGCGCAGTGCCCGGTGATCCTCGTGGCGGACATTGACAGAGGCGGCGTGTTTGCCGCCATCTACGGTACGCTGGCGCTGCTGCACGACCACGAGCGGGCGCGCGTGAAAGGGGTCATCATCAATAAATTCCGTGGCGATGTTGCACTCCTTTATTCGGGCATTGAACAGATAGAAAACCTGACCGGCGTGCCGGTGTTGGGCGTTATGCCGTGGCTGGATGTGGATCTGGAAGATGAGGACGGCGTGGCGCTGCAAAAGGGAAAATACCTGCGAACCGCGCCGCGTGATATCGACATTGCCGTGGTGCAGGTTCCGCATATCTCCAACTTCACTGACTTTAACGCCCTGGCGGCGCAGCCCGATGTTCGCGTGCGCTATGTTCGCTCTCCCCAGGAGCTGGCGGGGGCTGACCTCGTGATTCTCCCCGGCAGTAAAAATACGCTGGGCGATCTGGCCTGGCTGCGGGAAAGCGGCATGGCGCACGCGGTGCTGCAGTCCCACCAACAGAACGTGCCCGTCATGGGCATTTGCGGCGGCTACCAGATGCTTGGCGACACCATCATTGATGAGGTGGAATCGGGAATGGGAACCCAGCCAGGGCTGGGTCTACTTCATACCGTGACTCGCTTTGCCCAGCGAAAAACCACGACGCAGGTTTCCGGGCGGATGGCGTCGGCGCTGCCGACGTGGCTTGCCCCGTTATCAGGCATGAAGGTGCAGGGTTATGAGATTCATATGGGAGAGACCCGGCTGATCTCCGACGGTGACCCGGCGCTGTTTCTGGAAAAAGGGGGCACGCACATAGCCGATGGTGCCATCAGCGCTGACGGGAAGGTGATAGGAACGTATCTCCATGGGTTATTCGATAACGATGCGTTCACGCGCGCCATGGTGGATGGCTTACGCCAGCGCAAAGGACTGGCGCCATTAGACGTTGCGGTAGATTACGCGGCTTATAAAGCGCAACAGTTTGATATCCTGGCGAGCGCGATGCGAGAACATATTGATATTAAAAAGATCTATCAAATTATGCGGGAGCATCAGGAGGAGGTCGCATGATATTAGTCACCGGAGGCGCGCGCAGCGGGAAAAGTGCGCACGTCGAACAACTGGCGGCGCAACAGTGCGAACGCGTGCTGTATATCGCGACGTCAGTGATTACCGATGAAGAGATGGCGCTGCGCGTTGACAAGCACCGCGCCCAGCGTCCTGCGCACTGGCGAACCTGGGAAGGGTATCGCGATCTGGGCGATGTGATTCGCCACCAGGTGCAGCCGGGCGAAGGCGTTGTTCTGGAATGCGTCACCACCCTGTTGTCGAACCTGCTCTATGACGCCAGCGGCGGCGCGTCGCCAGAAACCCTCGATTTTTCCGCGCTTGAGGCGGTGTTGCAAGAGCAGGTGGACGACCTGATTGCGGCCTGTCAGCAGTCGGCGGCGCCGGTTTATATTGTGACCAATGAGCTGGGTATGAGCATCACGCCAGAGAATCGGCTGGCGCGTCATTTTGTTGATATTGCCGGGCGCGCGAACCAAAAGCTGGCGCGGGCGGCGCAGGACGTGTGGCTGGTTGTCTCGGGAATTGGAGTAAAGATTAAATGTCGTTAAAAATGTTGTGGGCGACGCTGGGATTTATTACCCGTATACCGGTGCCGCAAAAATGGAGCGACGGCGTTGAATTTTCGCAGTATGGCCGTGGCGTTCCCTGGTTCCCCGTGGTGGGCTTGATCGTTGGCGGCCTGGCCGCCGTAAGCTATCTGGCGGTGAGCCAGACCGGCGGGGGCATCATCATCGGCGCGGTTGCCTGGGTGCTGGCGCTGGTGCTGCTGACCGGTGGGTTTCATCTGGACGGTCTGGCGGACACCTGCGATGGCGTTTTTTCTGCCCGCACCCGTGAACGGATGCTGGAGATTATGCGCGATAGCCGGTTGGGGACTTATGGCGGTCTGGCCATCGTATTCTGCATCCTTATCAAAGTCGCTACGGCGATCTCCCTGGCTCAGCTTCCCGTTAATACCCTCTTTGCACTGCTGGTGTGTGCGCCGATCGTCGGGCGCACGGGAATGGTGTTGGCCATGTACCGGCAGCACTATGCGCGTGAAGGTGCAGGCATGGCAAACGCCTATCTCGGCCATATCAGCGGCAAAGAGACCATCATCACCCTCTGCATCGGCGTAGCGCTCGTGGGGCTGATGGCGGGGATGCAGGGGCTTGTCGCCAGCATCATCGCCTGGATTGCCGTCAACGCGGTAAAGACGTTTTTAAGCCGCCGACTGAACGGGCTAACGGGGGATACCCTGGGCGCGATGGAGGAGATAGGCGAAATGGTCTTCCTTCTGGCGCTTCTGTGGGTCTGACGTATGCGTATTTTTCTGGTCCGGCACGGTCAAACCACCGCTAACCTCAGCGGTGTATTTTACGGGAGTACCGATTTGTCGCTCTCGCCGCAGGGCATTGCGCAAAGCCAGCGTGTTGCCGGGTTTTTGGCCGGGATCGCGTTCGGGCAGACGCGCGTCAGCGCGCTGCAGCGTGC
>NZ_JAIWJZ010000226.1:0-327 GCF_020216105.1 Enterobacter sp. K16B | reverse complement strand
CTCACCCTTACCAAGGGTGCGCTCTACCAACTGAGCCATATCAGCACGTATTGGAGCGGGCAGCGGGAATCGAACCCGCATCATCAGCTTGGAAGGCTGAGGTAATAGCCATTATACGATGCCCGCATCCTGAAACTCGGCTACCCAGTTCTTTCTGTAACAAAAAAAGAGATTTCTCTCTTTTTCAGTTCGAGCTGATTCAGCTTTTAAACCAGCTCCGGCGGCATTTACGCTGCCAGAAAGTGGTGGTGGGGGAAGGATTCGAACCTTCGAAGTCTGTGACGGCAGATTTACAGTCTGCTCCCTTTGGCCGCTCGGGAACCCCAC
>NZ_JAIWJZ010000225.1:0-270 GCF_020216105.1 Enterobacter sp. K16B | reverse complement strand
CTCAGCCGGGACATGAGGTCCTGTAATTCTGCCAGTTTCTGGGGTTTATCATTCGCCATCCAGTCAGGTCTTCCTGCCTCCTTGCGCAGATAAAACGCTCGTTCTTTAGCAAAGCGCGGATCAGAATAATCGGTAATCTCCTGCGTGAGAATAAACGCCACTCCGTCAATGTAGAGATGGCCTTCCAGAACGCGCCCAAACCCCGCCACACTCTCATTTTCATTGCGGTCAAAAATCACCGCATTATCACTCAGCCTGTATACCTGCTTG
>NZ_JAIWJZ010000224.1:0-1884 GCF_020216105.1 Enterobacter sp. K16B | reverse complement strand
ATCCCTGCGTGATAAAAATTGGAAAATACAGATTCTTCGACAAGAGAATAGTACTTCTTTGCCCGCGCTTGATACTTGGTCAGTGAAAGATGTACCCTACCAGACAAAAGGTGGGGCAATACAAATGCTTTCAAGCGAAAAGGATATATTTAAGTTGACTCATGAGTAAAGAAAATTACACCGCGCTGGATTATATCAATGATGCTATTGATGCAATCAATCATCGATTGGAACAAAACCCTACATTTTCTTTATATATTATGGCAAAGAATCAGTTGGATTATATAAGATCCATTCTAACGGGTGCTGAAAAAGATAAAAGTAAATTACACACATTGAATCCTGGAGTGCTTGCGTCCAAAGAGTTTGATACTACCGATGCCGAGCTTGCTCAGCATTTGTCCAATGCTAATTATATAGCTTCTCAGATGGGGCAAGGATTGAAGGTTATTCTCCCCCATGAGCAAGACGTCGAGTACTTGAAAAGGCAAAAGAGATATCGCAAGTGATGAGCAACTTTTGATTATAGTTTTAAATGTAATCATCCTGGTTAGAATTACCACGGGAAAATGGGGACATAACTTGCTATCATGTGTAATATTTTAAGACAATTCGATTCACTGCAATGAATGAAATAACAATTTTTGGTTATGTTGAAAGAGCATTGGTTATAGCACAAAAGAGATATGCTGAGGTCAAAAATCTTAACCCTCATAACCCGCTTTTACAAATGTACGACTCTATTGTACAACAATTATTATTTTTACGGGATTTAATAGAAGGTAAGGAAAAGGATAAGGCAAAATTATGGGAAATGACGTTCGGTATGTATGCAGTGAAGGAGTTTGAAAATTCTGATGAGTTGTTTTTTGAAAGGTTGTCGGATGCTTGGTTTATTGTGGATCAAATTCGCCGAGGATTAAAGGTTAGGTTGCCGCATGAGGTTGACGCCAATTACAGAACAAAGCAACAAAAGCTCAATAAGAAATATCCTGATGAGTTTTAGTGCTGGGTTTTAAATATTTTTATTATGGGTGAATGGTGATTGATTTACATGCTAATTTGAATGTATTGTTAAAATATGTAGATAGATATCGTAACTACTTACCTATTAGCAGTCCTTCAGTCCAGCGGAGGATGCAGTATGAATATAATGATAAACCATTAGCATCATCTTTTAATTGCGATGCACAACAAAAATGGGATTTAACACCATTATGTAACATCTCGCTTGAGGAATCACGGGATCGCGCGATAGGTGCGCTTATTGGTCTTGCGGTCGGGGATGCTGTAGGCACCACTCTCGAATTTCTACCACGTGACAGAGCACACATTAAGGATATGACAGGGGGTGGGCCATTTCGACTGCGCGCAGGCGAATGGACGGATGATACTTCCATGGCATTATGCCTTGCGGAAACTCTTCTTGAGAAAGGTGATGCTGATACTATATTCTTTAGGAATAAACTTCTGGCATGGTATCAGCATGGTTATAACAGTTCAAATGGTGTCTGTTTTGATATAGGGAATACAACTCGATTTGCTTTAGAACAATATTTGGCTATTGGTCCTGGCTGGAGCGGTAATACTTCACCAGAAACTGCAGGTAATGCATCCATTATCAGGCAAGCACCTGTCTCTATTTTTTTTAGAAAGTCATTAAGCAAATCATTTTATGAATCCAAAAAACAAAGTATTGCTACACATGGTGCATCGGAAGCAATAAATAGCACACAGTATTTAAACTATTTACTTGTATATATGATTAATGGGAGCAACAAAGAATTTGTTTTCGCTCCACATATTATGCCGCTCCAGCCACGTGTAATGATTATTAATGCGGGCGAGTATAAGCAAAAAACTCGCGACCAGATTCGTTCAAGT
>NZ_JAIWJZ010000223.1:0-2260 GCF_020216105.1 Enterobacter sp. K16B | reverse complement strand
TGCTCAGCCGTACAACATCGTCGCGCTGACGGCGGCGCCGGAGGGCGTCACCCTGTTGCGCTACCGCGACAGCACGGAAGTGGGTAAAGCGAAATGTTCTCTCTCTGAAGCGGCGCTCAAGGCCCAGCTTCACGATCCCTCCCTGCCTTATTAAACGCCGCGTAACGGGAAAAAGGGGGTAAAAACGCCCCCTTTTTGCCTATATACTAAATTTCATTAATTACATAAATCACCGATGAATACTCTGGGATACTTTATTTTCAGAGATTATCATTATGTTAAAATCGACTCAGAGCAGAATCATCCTGCTGGTTTCTGCTTTCTTTTTATTACTGACGGGCATCACCGTATGGGTGGTGATGCAGCTGGTGGCGCCGTCGCTGCTTAAAACCGAGTATCAGCGCGTCCATTCTCAGATTGGCGAGCAGGCGGCAGCCATCACCACGCAAATGTCACGCGTGCAGGCCCAGCAGCGAAGCCTGACCGAAACTGTCTCCCTGCTGGAGAGTACGCAGATAGACAACCTGCTGCCGGCGCTGATTAACCAGAACGGTGACAGTGCGCTTTTTGGTGGCGGCGTCTGGCCGCTTCCCGGCATGCGCGAGGCCGGTATCGACCGGCACAGCACCTTCTTTGCCAGAGACCGGGAAAACCGACTGCGCCTGAACAGCACCTGGAACGGCGCCAACGCGCCGCCCTACTGGGAGCAGTCATGGTTCAAAGCCGGATCCCGCGCGGCGAAAGGCCAGTGCGCCTGGGCTGAGGCCTATATCGACGCGGCCAGCCCGCAGCCGCGGACCAACTGCGCGATGCCGGTCTATCGCCACGGCCAGCTGTGGGGCGTGGCAACCCTTGATCTGACGCTCGGCTTCTTTAACGCGCTGGCCCGCAAGATGGCGGAGCCCATTGAAGGCGGCGTGCTGATCGTGGAGGCCAGTGGCAAAATTGTCGGCTATAGCCGCGCATCCGACGAAACGCCGCCGCTGAAAAATATCGGCGAGCTACCGGGGCATGAAATCGCCATTCTTCAGGCGATGCTGGCCCAGGCGAAGGAGACGCCGCTGGAGCGAACCTATCAGGCGCAGGATGGGGAACACACCATTTTTGTTTACCCCATCAAGGGCAGTCCGTGGTTTGTGGCGACAGATACCCGCAGCAGCCTGTTGAGCCAGCAGACGCACGCTATCCTGGTGCGCCTCGGCATGGTGCAGATCCCGCTGTTACTGTTGTTGGGCCTGGTGCTGGTGCTGACCATCCGCGCGGTGATGCGTAATCTGCATACGGTGAGTGACCGCCTGGCCACCCTGTCCGCAGGCGGCGCGGATTTAACCCGCCGTTTGCCGGAGAGCAGCAGCCAGGAGCTCAACGCCATCGCCCGCAACGTCAACGCATTTATGAGTTATCTGCAGGGGCTGTTACAGCAGGTGGGGAGCAGCACCCGCACCATTGCCGCCGCCTCGCACCAGATTGCCGAAGGTAACGTGTCGCTGTCCTCGCGCACCGAAGAGCAGTCTGCCTCTCTGACGCAGACGGCGGCCTCGATGGAGGAGATCGCGGGCATTGTGGCGAACAACGCCGATAACGCGGAACACGCCGACCGGCTGGCGACCGACGCCGCAGCGGTAGCACAGCGCGGCGCCGGGATGATGACCTCGGCAGTGGAGAAAATGCGCCAGATTGAATCTTCATCCCTGCGGGTGGCGGACATTGTGGGGGTGATTGACGGTATTGCCTACCAGACCAACATTCTGGCGCTGAACGCGGCGGTGGAAGCGGCGCGCGCGGGGGAGCAGGGGCGTGGCTTCGCCGTGGTGGCGACGGAAGTGCGTAATCTGGCGCTGCGGGCCTCCAGCTCTGCCCGGGAGATCCGCGAGCTGATTAACGACGCGGTCGCGGGCGTGCAGGAGGGCAGTAGCCTGGTGCAGGAGGCGGGGGAGACCATGAACGCGCTGGTGACCTCCGTGAGCGAGGTATCAGCCCTGATGGAGGAGGTGAAAACCGCCAGCCGCGAGCAGAGCGTGGGTATCGCCCAGGTGAACGTGGCGGTCTGCCAGCTGGAAGGCGCGACCCAGCAGAATGCGTCGCTGGTGGCGGAAGTCTCGTCGGCGGCGAAGGCGATGGAGGAGCAGGCGCAACAGCTGGAAAGTGTGGTGAATCGGTTTAAGGTTTAATTTTATTTGCACGGGCGACGTCCTCTCCCGACGGGAGAGGACTGGGGTGAGGGGGAACATACGGCTGTGGAGGTTATTCCGTTCACTTT
>NZ_JAIWJZ010000037.1:0-95874 GCF_020216105.1 Enterobacter sp. K16B | reverse complement strand
CAGGCGCAGCCGTCTCTGGCGCTAAAGCAGGTTGAGCAAAGCCACGTCAGGGTGATCGAAATTCCCGCCAGTAACGACCTGAGCGTCATTGATGAAAAGGTGCGGATCGTGGCGGAAGCAACGCACCGCGAGGCCGAGGGGGAAGCCCTGCGCAACAGGCTGCGTCAGGCGCTGTCGACACTTCCCGCATCGCCGCTCAACAAACGGGTGCTGTTTATTCTCAACCACGGTGGGATGACCGCCATGGCTGCCGGACAACAGACCGCCGCCGATGCCGCTATCCGCGCGGCGGGACTGCAGAACGCGATGCAGGGGTTCAGCCGCTATCAGCCGCTGTCTCAGGAAGGCATCATCGCCAGCCGGCCCGATCTGGTGGTGATTTCCTCGGACGGAATCACCGCCCTGGGCGGTGAAGCGAACCTGTGGACGCTGCCCGGCCTGGCGCAAACCCCGGCAGGACGAAACAAGCAGGTGCTGGCGATTGACGATATGGCGCTGCTGGGCTTCAGCCTGCGAACGCCTGAGGCCATCCAGCAGCTGCGCAGCAAAGCGGAGCAGCTGCCCTGATGTCCCGGCGGATCACTTCATCGTTATGGATGCTGACCGCGATCCTGATCATCATCACCCTCGCGGCAACCGGGGTCGGGGCGTTACACCTGCCGGTCAGCCTGCTGTGGAACGGCACAGACGAGGCGCTGCGTCAGATCTGGCTGACGATCCGCCTGCCTCGCGTGCTGCTGGCGCTGGCGATCGGCGGTTCACTGGCAGTGGCGGGCTGCGTGATGCAGGGGCTGTTTCGCAACCCGCTGGCAGACCCGGGCCTGCTCGGCATCAGCAGCGGCGCGGCACTTGCCGTCGCGCTGTGGGTGGTGCTTCCCCTCTCGCTACCTGCCCTGGTGATGCTGTATGCCCCGATGCTGGCGGCGTTTCTCGGTGCGCTGGCCGCCACCCTGGTGATTTTTCTCCTCAGCCGACAGCGTGACGGTTCTCTGTCGCGCCTGCTGCTGGTAGGCATTGCCATCAACGCCCTGTGCGGCGCGGCCGTCGGCGTGCTGTCATGGCTCAGCAATGATGCCCAGCTTCGCCAGCTTTCGCTCTGGGGAATGGGCAGCCTCGGCCAGGCGCAGTGGTCGACGCTGCTGGCCGTCTCGTCGCTGATGATACCCACCGTGCTGGTTATCTGGCGTCTGGCAGGCGCCCTTAATTTGCTGCAACTGGGTGACGAAGAGGCGCACTACCTCGGCGTGGACGTCGCCCGCGTGCAGCGGATCCTGCTGCTGTGCAGTGCCCTGCTGGTGGCTGCCGCCGTTGCGGTCAGCGGCGTTATCGGCTTTGTCGGCCTGGTGGTGCCGCACCTGGTGCGCATGTGGCTGGGAGCCGACCACCGCGCCGTACTCCCTGGTTCGGTGCTGGCCGGTGCGTTGCTGTTGCTGGTTGCCGATACGCTGGCGCGCAGCGTGGTCGCCCCGGCGGAAATGCCGGTCGGTCTATTGACCAGCCTTCTCGGCGCGCCGGGGTTTCTGTGGCTTATCTTTCGTCATGGAGGTGCGCATGGCTGAACGCTATTGTGGCGAAAACCTTGTTTTTCGCGTCGGGCAACGGACGCTGATTAACGACGTGTCGCTGACCTTATCTCAGGGCGAGATGGTGGCGTTGATTGGCCCCAACGGCGCCGGGAAATCCACGCTATTGCGGCTGCTTACCGGCTATCTTAAACCGGCGGGCGGACAATGCAGCCTGGCGGGCACGCCGATCGCCGCCTGGCAGCCGGAGACGCTCTCCCGCTACCGGGCGGTGATGCGCCAGAACACGCAGATTGGATTTGACTGGCCGGTTGAAGCAGTAATCGGCATGGGTCGCGCGCCCTGGACCCGCACGCCTGAAGCCTCGGTAGTAGAAGCAGTGATGGCCGTTACCGGGTGTTTACCGCTGGCGGGCAGGCAGTTTGCCGCACTCTCCGGCGGCGAGCAGCAGCGCATCCAGCTCGCCCGCGCGCTGGCTCAGCTCTGGTGCGACGGTGCGCCACGCGGCTGGCTGTTTCTGGATGAACCCACGTCTGCGCTGGATCTCTACCACCAGCAGCATCTGCTGCGCCTGCTGAAATCCCTGACCCGTCGGGGACATCTGCACGTGTGCGTGGTGCTGCATGACCTTAATCTGGCGGCGCTGTGGGCGGATCGCATCCTGCTGCTGCACGGCGGAAAAATCGTGTCTGAGGGGAAACCGGAAACCGTTTTGCAGGCCAATGCGCTGGCAAAGTGGTACGGTGCGCAGGTTCACGTTGGCCGGCACCCGGCTCACGCCGTGCCGCAGGTGTTTCTCGCCCCCTGACCCGGCTGATAAAAATCTTTCAGGGTTTCCAGCAGAGCATGCGCTGCTTTAGAAAGCTGCGTGTGCCCGGGATGGATCACCCCGATACACTTTTCAATGGGCGGGCTGTCCAGCGGAATACAGACCGCGCCTAATGAGGCCATCTGGGTCTCGCACAGCGCCGGTACGGCACTGCCGCCCAGCCCGCTCGCGACCATGCGCCCAACCGTCACCAGTTGATGGCTCTCCAGGGCGACCTCCAGTTTCCTGCCGCTTCGCGCCAGCTCCTCTTCCATCATCAGACGCACCGCAGAGGGACGCTGCAGGGTAATGAAATCCAGCATCAGCAGCGCGTCCCATGTCAGGCGCTTTTTGCCTGCAAGCGCAGAATCTTTCGGCACAATGGCAATAAACCGGTCGAGGCCCAGCGGGGTAAACAGCAGGTTGTGCGTTGGCGCAGGCTCGAATGCGATCCCCATCTCCACGCGCCCTTCCCGGACCATTTCTATCACCTGCTCGTTAATCACATCATGCACGGTGACGTTGATCCCGGCGTGGCGGTCGCGAAACGCTTTTAGCACCTCGGGTAAGACATTCGCCGCAAACGACGGCATGGCCGCGACCGAGATTTTACCGCGCTGCAGGGTAAAGCACTGGTGCATGGCCTCTTCAACGTTATCCCAGTCCGCCAGCAGCTGCCGAGCCATCGGCAAAAAGGTCTCCCCTTCCTGCGTCAGAGCCACCTTGCGCGTACTGCGCTGTAAAAGCGGTCCACCGAGCGCATCCTCCAGCCCTTTTATCGTCAGGCTCAGGGCTGGCTGAGAGAGATTCAGCCGTTCGCTGGCGTGTGCGAAATTCAGAGTGTGAGCTACCGCTAAAAACGCGCGTAACTGTTTGACACTCATTCTCATTTTTCACCCTGTTAACTAATTGAAAAAATTTAGTTAACAGGAAATTAATAAAAAAACCAAATGAGTGGGTCACAAATTCAAAATTAACAAATGAGTCGTCGCCCCTAATGATACCGGCACGGTTAACGGGAGGGATGAGTATGGCAGGACTGGATAAGCGCGTCGGCAGCTATGCGCAGGCGCTGGATGGGTTGACGGACGGGATGACCTTGCTGGCGGGCGGCTTCGGCCTGTGCGGCATTCCGGAGAACCTGATTGCCGAAGTCAGACGCCGGCAGGTACAGGGGCTGACGGTGGTCTCGAACAACTGCGGCGTGGATGGCTTCGGTCTCGGGATCCTGCTTGAGACGCGGCAGGTTCGCAAGGTAGTGGCCTCTTACGTCGGCGAAAACGCGTTGTTCGAGCAGCAGGTGCTGAGCGGCGAGCTGGAGGTGGAACTCACGCCGCAGGGGACGCTGGCCGAAAAGGTGCGCGCAGGTGGCGCCGGGATCCCCGCGTTTTACACCGCGACCGGCTATGGCACGCCTGTGGCTGCAGGCAAAGAGGTGCGCCAGTTTGCGGGTAAACATTACATCCTCGAAGAGGCCATCACCGGGGATTTCGCGCTCATCAAAGGCTGGAAGGCGGACTGGTACGGCAACGTTATCTATCGCCATACCGCGCAAAACTTTAATCCGCTGATGGCAACCGCGGGCCGGATAACGGTGGTGGAGGTGGAAGAGATTGTTCCGCCAGGTGAACTGCCTCCGTCTGCTATTCATACCCCGGGCATTTACGTCGACAGGCTGATTGTCGGCCAGTTTGAAAAACGCATTGAGCAGCGCACGCTGCGCGCGCAAGGAGTGTGACGATGTTGACCCGTGAACAGATGGCCATGCGCGTGGCCCGCGAGCTGCGCGACGGTTACTACGTCAACCTGGGGATCGGCATTCCGACGCTGGTGGCGAACTACATTCCCGCCGGGATGGACGTGATGCTCCAGTCGGAAAACGGTCTGCTGGGGATGGGCGCCTTCCCCGATGAGCAGAGCCTCGACGCCGACATGATCAACGCCGGTAAACAGACCGTCACCGCACGGACAGGGGCCGCCATTTTTGACTCAGCGCAGTCGTTTGCCATGATCCGCGGCGGTCATGTCGACCTGACCGTGCTGGGTGCCTTTGAGGTGGACGTCGAAGGCAATATCGCCTCGTGGATGATCCCCGGAAAAATGGTGAAGGGGATGGGCGGCGCGATGGATCTCGTCGCCGGGGCGCAGAACATCATTGTGGTGATGACCCACGCCTCAAAAAGCGGTGAGTCAAAGCTGCTGCCGCGCTGCACGCTGCCGCTCACGGGCGTGGGCTGCATCCGTCGGGTGTTAACCGACCTCGCGCTGCTGGAAATTGAGGACGGCGCGTTCATCCTGCGGGAGTATGCTCCCGGCGTCAGCATTGACGAGATCGTGGCGAAAACGGCCGGGAAAATCATTGTGGCGGACGACGTGCGCGAGATGCGCTTTAGCTGAGGGCTTCGGATGAAACAGGTCATGATTGTCGGGGCAACGCGTACCCCTGTCGGCAGTTTTCGCGGATCGCTCGCCTCCCTCTCTGCGGTTGAGTTGGGGGCTGTCGCGGTACGTCACCTGCTTGAGAGCAGCGGTCTTGATAAAGAGAAGATTGACGACGTGATTCTCGGTCAGGTGCTGACGGCGGGATGTGGACAAAACCCGGCGCGTCAGACGGCCATCGCCGCCGGGTTACCCGTCAGCACGCCAGCGACAACGGTCAATCTGGTGTGCGGCGCGGGCCTGAAAGCGGTGCAACTCGCTGCGCAGGCGATCCGCAGCGGCGACGCCGGGGTGGTTATCGCAGGCGGTCAGGAGAGCATGAGCAACGCCCCCTATCTGCTGGACGGGGCGCGGTCTGGTTTGCGGTTTGGCCATACGGGTCTGCAGGACAGCATGATTACCGATGGTTTGTGGGACGCATTCAACGATTACCACATGGGTATCACCGCTGAAAACGTTGCCCGGCAGTACGGTATTTCCCGCGAACAGCAGGATGATTTCGCCGCCCGGTCGCAGCAAAAAGCGGCGGCCGCCATTGCGTCCGGTCGGTTTGACGCCGAGATAGCGCCGGTCACGGTGAAAGAGGGCAAAAAGCCACCGCGGGTTATTCGTTGTGATGAACAGCCCCGACCAGAGACCACCGCTGAGCAGCTTGCGCAACTGCGCCCCGCATTTTTACGCGATGAAGGCACGGTCACGGCGGGAAATGCTTCGACGCTCAATGACGGTGCCGCTGCGGTACTGCTGATGAGTGAAGAAAATGCGCGGCAGAGCGGACTGCCGATCCTCGGTCGCATTGTGAGTTACGCCGTAACGGGGGTTGACCCGTCGGTGATGGGCATCGGTCCGGTGAGCGCCTGCCAGACGGCGCTGGCGCGGGCGGGCTGGACGCTCGATGAGGTGGATCTCATTGAAGCCAATGAAGCCTTTGCCGCTCAGGCGCTGGCGGTGGGCAAGCAGCTCGGCTGGGATGCGCGCAAGGTGAATGTAAACGGCGGCGCGATTGCCCTTGGTCATCCGATTGGCGCCTCCGGCTGCCGCATCCTCGTGACGCTGCTGTACGAAATGCAGCGCCGCGACGTTAAAAAAGGGCTCGTCACCCTGTGCATTGGCGGCGGACAAGGCATCGCCCTGACCGTCGAGCGTTAAGCCTCTCGTTGGTACCCGAATAATAATTAAAGTGAGGAGTCGTAATGAGTGTGTTAATTGCCCTGGCGGCGCTGGCACTGCTGATGCTGGCGGCCTATCGCGGATACAGCGTGATTTTGTTTGCCCCGATTGCGGCGCTCGGCGCCGTGCTGCTGACCGATCCTGGCGCCGTCGGCCCGACGTTTACCGGGCTGTTTATGGAAAAAATGGTCGGCTTCGTCAAGCTCTACTTCCCGGTGTTCCTGCTGGGTGCCGTGTTTGGCAAGCTGATTGAACTCTCCGGCTTCTCGCGCGCTATCGTCGCCGCAGCGATTCGGATCCTCGGGCGGCGTCACGCCATCCCGGTGATTGTCCTGGTGTGTGCGCTGTTAACCTACGGCGGCGTTTCGCTGTTTGTGGTGGCGTTTGCGGTTTACCCCTTTGCCGCCGAACTGTTCCGCCAGAGCGGCATCCCGAAACGGCTGATCCCGGCCACAGTGGCGCTCGGGGCATTCTCGTTTACCATGGATGCCCTGCCCGGCACGCCGCAGATCCAGAACATTATCCCCACCAGCTTCTTTGGCACAAACGCCTGGGCCGCGCCGTGGCTGGGGCTGATTGGTTCGCTGTTTATTATCTGTTTTGGTCTGCTCTGGCTGGAGCGCCAGCGCCGCAAAGCGCTGCAGAACAACGAGGGGTACGGCACGGATCTGAAAAATGAACCGGAAACGCCGGACGACATTAACCTCCCTCACCCGCTGATTGCCCTCTCTCCTCTGCTGCTGGTAGGGATCCTCAATCTGCTGCTTACCCGCTGGATCCCCGGCTGGTACGGCACCAGCCACGAGCTGACCCTTCCCGGACTGGCAAAGCCGATTGTGATCGAGGTCAGCAAGATCACCGCCATCTGGGCCGTGGAAGCGGCGCTGATCGCCGGTATCGTGCTGGTGCTGGCTTTTGGCTTTCGCAATATCCGCGGACGTCTGGCGGAAGGCAGCCGCACGGCGGTCAGCGGGGCCATTCTGGCCGCGATGAATACAGCCTCGGAATACGGTTTTGGCGCGGTGATCGCCGCCCTGCCCGGTTTTCTGGTGTTATCCCACGCGCTGGCGGCCATTCCAAATCCGTTACTCAATGAGGCCATCAGCGTGACCGTTCTTGCAGGGATCACCGGTTCGGCGTCCGGCGGGATGAGCATTGCCCTCGCGGCCATGGCCGACACGTTTGTTGCCGCCGCCCACGCGGCCAATATCCCCCTTGAGGTGCTGCATCGCGTGGCCTCCATGGCCAGCGGCGGGATGGATACCCTTCCCCATAACGGCGCGGTGATCACCTTGCTGGCAATCACCGGTCTGAGCCATCGTCAGGCCTACGGCGGCATTTTCGCTATCACTATCATTAAAAGTCTGGCAGTGCTTTTTGTCATTGCCGTGTTCTATCTGACCGGCATTGTGTAAGGAGAAAAAGATGAATCTGAACGGTAAAACCGCCCTGGTGACCGGCTCAACCAGCGGCATTGGCCTGGGGATCGCCCGGGTACTGGCGAAAGCCGGGGCACAATTAATTCTTAACGGTTTCGGTGACAGCGAAGCGGCGCGCGCAGAGATCGCGCAACTGGGCAAAAAACCGGGCTATCACGATGCGGACCTGCGTGATGTCCTGCAGATTGAAGCCATGATGCGCTACGCCGAAACGCAGTTTGGCGGGGTGGATATTCTGGTCAATAACGCCGGGATTCAGCATGTGGCTCCGGTTGAGGCGTTTCCGGTTGAAAAATGGAATGACATTATCGCCATTAATCTTTCCGCTGTGTTCCACACCAGCCGGCTGGCGCTGCCTGCCATGCGGGAGAAAAACTGGGGGCGCATCATTAATATCGCCTCCGTTCACGGCCTGGTGGCCTCAAAAGAGAAGTCAGCCTACGTTGCTGCCAAGCACGGGGTGGTGGGTTTTACGAAGTCGCTGGCGCTGGAAACCGCCCGCACCGGTATTACCGCAAATGCGCTCTGCCCCGGTTGGGTACTGACCCCGCTGGTGCAACAGCAGATCGACAAACGTATTGCACAGGGCGTCGCGCCGGATCTGGCCCAGGACCAGCTTCTGAGCGAGAAACAGCCTTCCGGGGAGTTTGTTACCCCGGAACAGCTGGGCGAGTTGACGCTGTTTTTATGTAGCGACAGCGCCGTCAACGTTCGCGGCGCAGCGTGGAATATGGATGGCGGCTGGGTCGCTCAGTGATGTCCTGGCCGGGTAGCGTAGCGCTAACCGGCAAAAGACTAGCTTGAGCAGCTGACCTCCAGCCGCTTGCCCCAGTCAGGCGGGCGGCTGACGTAGTCATCATCCCGGTCGGCAAACGGCGTGCGCAACGCCATATGCAGACGGTGTAACTCAGCGTATTCCCCCTGCTCTGCCTGCTCAATCGCCCGCTGCGCCAGCCAGTTGCGCAACACCATCGCCGGGTTCGCCGCGTTCATCTGCTTCTGGCGGGTAGCATCATCCACCTGCTCCTGCTGTAGCCGCGTGCGGTACTGAGTAAACCAGTCGTCAAACGCCTGTCGGTCGATAAATTCATCGCGCAGCGGCGAGCCAGGACTGTGCTGCTCCGTCTGGCCCAGCATGCGGAAGGTACGCGTATAATCGCTGCCCTCACGCGCCATGAGCGTAAACAGGCCATTCAGGATATCGTTATCGCCTTTCTCCTGGGTCATCAGCCCCAGCTTGTTGCGCATCAGCGTGCCGTAGTCGCGTAGCAACGTCTCCTGATAGCCATCGAGCGCATCATTGAGGGCATCGACGTCGATAAACGGTGACAGGGATTGCGCAAGACGCTGCAGATTCCACAGTCCCACCGCCGGTTGGTTGTCAAAGCTGTAGCGCCCCTGGTAGTCGGAGTGGTTGCAGATATACCCCGGCTGATAATCATCGAGGAAACCAAACGGACCGTAATCGAAGGTCAGCCCGAGGATCGACATGTTGTCCGTATTCATAACACCATGGGCAAAGCCCACCGTTTGCCAGCGTGCGATCATCGTGGCCGTGCGGGCCACCACATCCCTGAACCAGAGAACGTATTTATCCGCCTCGTCCTGCAAATGCGGCCAGTGGTGACGGATGGCAAAATCCGCAAGCTGGCGAACCTTGTCCGGCTCGCGACGATAGTAAAAGTGCTCAAAATGACCGAAGCGCAGATGGCTTTGCGCAATGCGCATTAGCATGGCCCCTTTTTCCATCGTTTCGCGCGCGACCGGCGTATCGCTGGTGACGATCGACAGCGCACGGGTTGTTGGAATACCCAGCGCATGCATCGCTTCAGATGCCAGGCATTCACGAATCGTTGAACGCAGTACCGCGCGCCCGTCGCCCATACGTGAATAGGGAGTCAGCCCTGCGCCTTTCAGGTGCCAGTCAACCGTCTCCCCGTTGGGAAGCTGTTGTTCGCCGAGCAGGATCCCCCTGCCGTCGCCCAGTTGACCCGCCCAGACGCCAAACTGATGCCCGCTGTAGACCTGAGCCAGGGGTTGCATCCCGGGGAGTAGCGTTTCGCCGCCCCAGACGCCAGCGCCGTCTGAACGCTGAAACAGCGCTGGTGGAATAGCCAGCTCGTCTGCCAGCCGATCGTTATGCCAGATGAGACGGGAATTTTGTAGCGGTGTAGGTTTGAGTGCGGTGTAAAAACCAGGCAACTCGTCATGCCAGTGAGCAGTAAAAGACAGGGTCATAAGTCCTCCTGCTTTTAGTGTAGAGGGTTTACCCGGTCTTAAACACGGGCGAAAGCAAGGGTTATCGCTGCTGAACCAGCGTGGTGACGTGTTCAGCAGAGACGGCAGGCCACAGCGCCCCCTGCATGGCACCAAAATTGAAGGACAGGACGCGCTGCAACAGGGCGTGATCGTCAATGCCCGAGACGATCACCGACTGGCAGTGCGGCGTGATTTGCCAGAGGATTGCGCGCATAAAGGGCTCAAAGGAGAGTTCCTGAGCACGCTGCTGAATGAATCCTTTATCGAGAATGACCCGTTTGAATAATCCATCATAGACCGCTTTGAGCGATGCTGCGCCTGCGCCAAAGTTTGCCAGGACCAGCGGGAAATGGATCGCCATTCTTGCCAGCTGCAGATCGTCCTTTCCGTTATTTAAACCTGGATAATTCTCATTAACAGTAAACTCCAAAAACGGATAGCGCTCAAGAATTGAAACAGCGTTTCCATTACTTAATAAAAACTCAACAATTACAGGTGTAATATTGATCCATGCAATTAACTGATGCTGAATAAAAAACAGTTTACAGGTATCAAGCAATTGCAGTTTTTCGTTAAACAGCGCTAACTCTTCCGCCTCGGAAAGCCGCGGGATAACGAGTTCAGTAGGGATCCTCACTTCGCTGCCGACGCCAGTAAAGTTAACCAAAATGTCTAAACCTTTCAACTCACCTGCGCTATTACGGGCAGGCTGAAGCAACAGTTCAGACTGGTAAGCATTATCTAGCGTAATAATCATTGCACTCGCCCCGCATTAAAGATGAGAGAGGACATCCTGGAGCAATTGCTGACACAATTCCACTGTCTTGATTTTAATAAGATTAATTTCATTAGTTCCGTATTAATTTTCAGATTTATCCCTGAATCTAAAATAATCTTATCCTGGTTGTAGAATAATAGCCAGTTTTAGATAAAACAGACACATGCGGGCTAAGCTAATTTTAGGTAAATTTAACTTTAATCATCTTATTTGAGAAAAAACGGCATGATTTATTAGTTACCCTGCCGTCATAAGAAGCGTCCGGCGGCGACTAAATACGTCGAGCCTGCCAAAAACTTTTACGCCAGTAAACATTATCCAGGGAAGAACGCATCACCCCGCGACTGGTCGACGCGTGAATAAACTGATTGTCTGTATCATATATCCCCACATGGAGACCGCTTTCACCCGACCCGGTTTTGAAGAAAACCAGATCCCCCGGCAGAAGATCGTCTTTATCAATTTCCGTACCGATTTCAGCCTGTTTACGCGTTTCGCGCGGCAGCTGTAAATCAAACTTATCGCGAAACGTCATCAGCACAAAGCCGGAACAATCCACCCCGCCACGGCTCATGCCGCCGTAGCGATAAGGCGTGCCGCGCCAGTTGCGCAGCTGATCGTTAAGGCTGGCAATGACGGTGATCGAATCTGAAAGCCGTGGGTTAGGCGGCGGAGCACGATGGCTACTGCATCCCGCAAGAAAGAGTACAGCCATCAGGATAAACCAGAATCGCATTTCAGACGAATCCTCTGCTTTTTTTGTTCTTTTCGTAATTTAGCGTGCAAGTGTGTGAACAGGCAAGAAACGGTTACTCCTGCCCGGTAGAAATCAGCATCTTATGTCCCTCTATGTCCAGCCTGCGGAACGCCATATTGTACGCGCGGGCAAGATTAGGTGGCGTGAGAACCTGATCCCGCGTACCGCTGGCGATCAGGTTTCCCTTCGACAGCAACCATACCCGGTGGGCATGACGCAGGGTATGGTTGAGGTCATGACTGCTCATTACCACGGCGATGCCTTTTCGGCTCAGGGTGCTTAGCAGCGTATCCAGTGCCGCCTGCTGCGCCACATCCAGACCGCTCATCGGTTCATCAAGCAGCAGCAGCCGCCCGTGAGGATTACCGGCCGGGTGGATCTGCACGATTGCGGCCGCCAGACGCACCCGCTGCCACTCTCCGCCCGAAAGCTGGCTGGCATGACGAGCCAGTTTATCTTCCAGCCCCAGGGCGGCAGCCACGTCCGTCAGCAGCGCCGTATGGTGTTTATCATGCAGATGCAGCGTCAGGTAGTGCCAGACAGGCATCGCAAAGGGCGGTGTCTGCTGCTGCACAAGATAACTGCGCCGGTGCGCCAGCGAGACTGGCGTCCAGTCGGTAAGGGGATGCCCCAGCAGCGTTACCTGCCCTTCACCACCGACCAGGCCTGCCATCCGCGCCAGCAACGTGCTCTTTCCCGCGCCGTTCGGCCCGACAAGATGCAGAATTTCACCCGCATTGACGGCACCGGTTATCGGCGCCAGACGTCCCTTTTCGGCAACGTCCGTGAGCTGCATCAGCAGTGACATTATTTCGCCAGCGCCAGCTTGATAGATTCCATCACAATCGGATCCTCAGGCGTCATATCCGGTGAAAAACGTTGCACCACCTGGCCATCACGACCAATCAGGAATTTTTCGAAGTTCCACAGAATGTCATCCGGGTAGAGCGGCGCGCGGCCTTTGCTGGCCATACGTTCATAAAAACCGCTTCCTTCCGGCGCAACGGCTTTCGGTGCGGCAGCGATCAGCTTCGCGTACAGCGGATGACGATGCTCACCGTTAACATCAATTTTGCTGAACAGCGGGAACGTGACGCCGTAGGTGGTGCTACAAAACGTCTTGATCTCCTCTTCGCTGCCCGGCTCCTGGCCCAGGAACTGGTTGCACGGGAACCCCAGCACGGTGAAACCGTCCTTCTCCCAGGCCTTCTGAATGTTCTCCAGCTGCTCGTACTGCGGCGTCAGGCCACATTTGGATGCCACGTTGACGATAAGCAACACGTTGCCTTTGTAGCCTTCCAGCGTGGTGTTATCGCCATCAATGGTGGTCACTTCAGTATTCAGGATATCTGACTGCATAGCATTCCCTCAGGTTGTCTTACGGGTATCGTGATTTAACGTCCAGCTTTTAATAGTAGCCAGATAAAGACCGGCGCGCCCAGCGTGGCGGTCACCACGCCAATGGGCAACTCTGCGGCTGTCAGGGCAAGCCGGGCGATGATATCGGCCACCAGCAGCGTAACGGCCCCGGCAACAGCCGAGGCCGGAAGCAAGGTTCGATGGTCAGTGAGGCCACACAGGCGCAGCATGTGCGGGATCACCAGCCCAATAAAACCAATTGCCCCCGCGAGGGCGACGCTGACGCCGACCAGCCAGCCAATGGCAATGACCAGCACATTACGCCAGAACCCAATCGGCATACCGAGCTGGCGGGCTGAGGTTTCACCCAGCGCGAGCATATTCAGCGGCTGCGCCTGCAGGGCAACCCACACAATAACCGGGACCAGCAGCGCCATAAGCCAGCCCTGGTGCCAGTCAACGCCGCCAAAGCCGCCCATCATCCAGTACATGAGCTGTCGCAGGTCAAAGGAGGTTGAGAAGTAGACGGCCCAGGTCATCAGCGCGCTGCAGATGATCCCGAGCGCCACGCCGGCAAGCAGCAGACGGCTGATTGATAAGTGCCGCCTGGCGAAGCGAAGCAGGATGACCGTGATCAGTAATGCGCCGAGAATGGCGCTCAGGCTAATACTCCACCCGGAGAGTTCTCCCCCACCCAGCATCACTGCCGCAATCAGCCCCACGCCAGCCCCGTTCGAGACACCGAGCAGCCCCGGTTCCGCCAGCGGGTTATCAAATAACGCCTGCATAATGGTGCCGCCCAGCGCCAGCGCGGCCCCCACCAGCATCACCGCGACGGTGCGCGGCAGACGAATTTGCCAGACAAAGAGTTGCCCGTCTGGCCCCCACCAGCTCTCAGGCCCTATCCACCTGTCACCGGCGCAGAGGCTAACCCCTGCGGCGACAATGAGCAGCAGCACCAGTAAAAGCAGGCGACGTTGATCGGAACGGTGCTGGCGATGGGCGTAATCAAGCATGTATTCGGTTTTATTTGCGAGAGATATCATTGATTTTACGGCGGGTTTGCCAGGGAGCGCAAAGAAAAAAGGCCGCATGGGCGGCCTTTTTAGTTAGTTCATATTACTCTGCTTTGGGCGTTGCGTTTTCGACACGGCTTTTTAACTTCTGGCCGGGTCTGAAGGTCACCACGCGGCGGGCTGTAATGGGAATATCTTCCCCCGTCTTCGGGTTACGACCCGGACGTTGGTTTTTGTCTCGCAAATCAAAATTGCCAAAGCCGGAGAGTTTTACCTGCTCACCATTTTCCAGAGCACGACGGATCTCTTCGAAAAACAGCTCTACCAGCTCTTTGGCATCCCGTTTGCTAAGCCCAAGCTTATCAAACAGATATTCTGACATTTCAGCTTTTGTAAGCGCCATAGGTTCAATCCCTCAATGATGCCTGGAATCGCTCTTTTAATGCCTCTACACATTTGGCGACGGTAGCGGCAATCTCCTCTTCTTCGAGTGTACGGCTGGTATCCTGAAGGATAAGGCTGATAGCGAGGCTCTTGAAACCTTCTGCTACGCCCTTGCCGCGGTACACGTCAAATAAGTTTACGCCAACTACCTGATTTACGCCAACTTTCTTACATTCGGCCAAAATATCTGCTGCAGGCACATTTTCGGCGACCACAACCGCGATATCACGGCGGTTTGCCGGGAAGCGGGAGATGTCCTGAGCCTGAGGGATCACGCGGTCTGCCACCAGGTTCCACTCCAGCTCAAACACGATGGTACGGCCGTTCAGGTCCAGTTTACGTTCCAGCTCAGGGTGAACAACGCCAATAAAACCAACACGTTTGCCGTCTAAATAGATGGCTGCACTCTGACCCGGATGCAGGGCCGGAATGGCTTCTGCGCGGAATTCAATTTCAGATAATTTACCGGTCAGATCGAGAATCGCTTCCAGATCGCCCTTCATATCGTAGAAATCAACCGTGCCTTTTGCCAGGTCCCAGTGCTCTTCATAGCGGTTACCGCTAATCGCACCAGCCAGCATAAGATCCTGACGGATGCCTAAATTTGCCTGATTATCCGGCACAAAGCGCAAACCGCTTTCGAAAATTCGCACGCGGTTTTGCTGGCGATTCTGGTTATAAACGACAGTGCCCAGCAGGCCGGTCCACAGAGAAAGACGCATAGCCGACATTTCGCTGGAGATTGGGCTTGGCAGGATCAGGGCTTCCTGACCTGGGTGGATCAGCTGCTGCAGTTTTGGATCAACAAAGCTGTAGGTGATCACTTCCTGGTAGCCTTTGTCGTTCAGCATGGTTTTCACACGCTTCAGGGACAGGTCGGCTTCACGGTGGGACCCCATCACCAGACCCGCCTGCACAGGCTCGTCAGGGATGTTGTTGTAGCCGTACACGCGGGCCACTTCTTCCACCAGATCTTCTTCAATTTCCATGTCGAAACGCCAGGATGGCGCAACGGCTTGCCACTGGTCCTGGCCTTCGGTCACTTCACAGCCCAGACGCTTCAGGATATCGGTCACCTGCGCATCGGGTACGTGGTGACCAATCAGACGATCCAGCTTGCTGCGACGCAGGGTGATGGTCGCGCGCTTCGGCAGCGTGGCTTCGTGGGTGACATCAATCACCGGGCCCGCTTCACCGCCGCAGATGTCGATCAGCAGACGGGTGGCACGTTCCATCGCTTTGTACTGCAGCGCCGGGTCAACACCGCGCTCGTAACGGTGAGAGGCATCGGTGTGCAGACCGTGACGGCGTGCGCGACCGGTGATAGAGAGCGGGCTGAAGAATGCACATTCCAGCAGCACGTTTTGCGTCTCATCGTTCACGCCAGAGTGTTCGCCACCGAAGATACCGCCCATCGCCAGCGCTTTGCTGTGGTCAGCAATCACCAGCGTGTCGGCGTTGAGTTTCGCTTCGCTGCCATCGAGCAGAACCAGGGTTTCACCCTCTTTCGCCATGCGTACAACAATACCGCCTTCGATACGATCTTTATCGAACGCGTGCATCGGCTGACCCAGCTCCAGCAGTACGTAGTTGGTCACGTCAACCACCGCATCGATAGAACGAATACCACAGCGACGCAGTTTCTCTTTCATCCACAGCGGGGTTGGCGCTTTAACATTGATGCCTTTCACCACACGACCAAGGTAGCGTGGGCAGGCATCCGCGGCATCAACCTGAATAGGCAGAACGTCACTGATGGTCGCTTCAACCGGGACGATCTCCGGCGCGTTCAGTTCGGTCTGGTTCAGCACGGCAACGTCGCGCGCAACGCCGATAATCCCTAAGCAATCAGCACGGTTTGGCGTGACGCTGATTTCGATGGTGTTGTCATCAAGCTTCAGGTATTCGCGGATATCGGTACCGATCGGCGCATCCAGCGGCAGTTCGATGATGCCGTTGTGATCGTCGGAAATCCCCAGCTCAGAGAACGAGCACAGCATACCTTCGGACGGTTCGCCGCGCAGTTTGGCAGCTTTGATTTTGAAATCACCCGGCAGCACAGCACCGACGGTCGCCACGGCCACTTTCAGCCCCTGACGGCAGTTTGGTGCACCGCAGACGATATCCAGCAGACGGTCACCGCCCACGTTGACTTTTGTTACGCGCAGTTTGTCCGCGTTAGGGTGCTGACCGCACTCCACCACTTCACCCACGACCACGCCATTGAACGCGCCCGAAACCGGCTCAACGCCGTCCACTTCCAGACCCGCCATGGTGATCTGGTTAGAAAGCGCGTCGCTGTCCAGCGTGGTGTTAACCCATTCGCGTAACCACAGTTCACTGAATTTCATTGTTCTGTCCTGCCCTTATTTAAACTGTTTGAGGAAACGCAGATCGTTTTCGAAGAATGCACGTAAATCGGTCACGCCGTAGCGCAGCATGGTCAGACGTTCCATGCCCATACCGAACGCAAAGCCAGAGTAAACTTCCGGATCGATGCCCACGTTGCGCAGCACGTTTGGATGCACCATACCGCAGCCCAGCACTTCCAGCCATTTACCGTTTTTACCCATCACGTCCACTTCCGCAGACGGTTCAGTGAACGGGAAATAGGATGGACGGAAACGAACCTGCAGATCTTCCTCAAAGAAGTTGTTGAGGAAATCATGCAGCGTGCCCTTCAGGTTGGTGAAGCTGATGTTTTTATCAACAATCAGGCCTTCCATCTGGTGGAACATTGGGGTGTGAGTTTGGTCGTAGTCGTTACGATAGACACGGCCCGGCGCGATAATGCGAATGGGCGGTTCCTGCTCCTTCATGGTACGGATCTGAACGCCGGAGGTCTGGGTACGCAGAAGACGGGTCGCGTCGAACCAGAAAGTGTCGTGGTCAGCACGTGCCGGATGATGGCCAGGAATGTTCAGGGCATCGAAGTTATGGTAATCATCTTCAATTTCCGGGCCAGTCGCCACGGTAAAGCCGAGCTCACCGAAGAAACTTTCAATACGATCGATGGTGCGGGTAACCGGATGCAGACCACCGTTTTCAATTCGGCGACCCGGCAGAGAAACGTCGATCGTCTCTGCGGCCAGACGCGCATTCAACACCGCGCTTTCCAGCTCAGCCTTACGCGCGTTCAGAGCCTGCTGTACCTGCTCTTTGGCTTCGTTAATTACCGCACCTGCTGCCGGGCGTTCTTCTGCCGGCAGTTCACGCAGGGTTGTCATCTGAAGGGTCAGGTGCCCTTTTTTACCAAGATATTCGACGCGGACATTGTCTAACGCGGCAACATCTGAGGCCTGATTAATGGCGGCTGTTGCACTGGCAACCAGCTCTGCGAGATGTGACATGATTTTCCTCGTTATGTAGCGATATTTACCAGCGGCAGATACAAAAAAAGCCTCCATCAGGAGGCTTTCTGGCGCTGTTTTCCGTTTCATCTCTCACGCGCTAGCCTCCTGATGTCAGGTGCTAAAGTAAAAGAAGAAGCGGAAAATAGCAGCATTCATGCTTGCGTTACCTTGTGTGGTAAGGAACCTAACGCCTTATTGAAAAGGGTAGCCCCAAAATTGTCAACGTTTTGATGCTGTTGAAACGAAAAGAGGGAGCCAGGCCCCCTCTCTCAACTGGCTTATGCCAGTGCTGCTTTCGCTTTTTCGACCAGAGCGGTGAACGCTACTTTGTCGAATACTGCGATGTCAGCCAGGATCTTACGGTCGATTTCAACAGAGGCTTTTTTCAGGCCGTTGATGAATTTGCTGTAAGAAATACCGTTCTGACGTGCTGCTGCGTTGATACGCGCAATCCACAGTTGACGGAACTGACGCTTACGTTGACGACGGTCACGGTAAGCGTACTGACCTGCTTTGATAACAGCCTGGAAGGCAACGCGGTATACGCGTGAACGCGCACCGTAGTAGCCTTTAGCTTGTTTCAAAATTTTCTTGTGACGTGCACGTGCAATTACACCACGTTTTACGCGAGCCATGTGTGCTCTCCTGTATCTATTCTAAGTTAAAAAAGTTAAACGAAACGACTTATGCGTACGGCAGGCACGCGATAACCAGGCCCAGATCGCCTTTAGAAACCATGGCTTTTGGACGCAGGTGACGTTTACGCTTGGTAGCTTTCTTAGTCAGAATGTGACGCAGGTTAGCGTGCTTGTGCTTAAAACCACCTTTACCGGTTTTTTTGAAGCGCTTAGCAGCACCGCGTACGGTCTTAATTTTTGGCATTTTAATAACTTCCACTTCGCATTGTTAAATAAACGAAACCCAGGCGAACAAAACCTGTGAAGCACAAAGGCTCCACAGGAATTGCTACTTGAAGGCCTACTGTTTCTTCTTAGGAGCGAGCACCATGATCATCTGGCGGCCTTCGATCTTCGTAGGGAAGGATTCGACTACTGCCAGTTCACTCAGATCGTCACGGACGCGGTTAAGCACTTCCATACCGATCTGTTGGTGGGCCATCTCACGACCGCGGAAACGCAGTGTGATCTTGGCCTTATCGCCATCTTCCAGAAAGCGAATCAGGCTGCGGAGTTTTACCTGATAATCGCCATCGTCGGTACCAGGACGGAACTTGATTTCCTTAACCTGGATAACTTTTTGCTTTTTCTTCTGTTCCTTAGAAGACTTACTCTTTTCATAAAGGAACTTGCCGTAGTCCATGATACGACAAACTGGCGGTTCGGCGTTAGGGCTGATTTCAACTAAATCTACTCCAGCTTCTTCAGCCTTTTCGATTGCTTCTCTCAGACTCACAATCCCCAGCTGCTCGCCTTCCAGACCTGTTAAGCGAACTTCCTGGGCGCGAATCTCGCCATTGATACGATTCGGACGTGCCGTTTGAACTCGTTTTCCGCCTTTAATACCTTATTCCTCCAGTTGTTGAAGACTGCGGCTGCGAATCTCTTGTTGCAGCTTCTCAATCACTTCACTTACGTCCAGGCTGCCCAGGTCTTTACCACGGCGGGTGCGAACGGCAACTTTGCCTGCTTCCACCTCTTTATCACCACAGACCAACATATACGGGACACGACGTAAAGTGTGCTCGCGGATTTTAAAGCCAATCTTCTCATTTCTCAAGTCTGCTTTTACGCGAATGCCCGCATTTTGTAGTTTCTGCGTCAATTCTTTAACGTAATCCGCCTGAGAATCGGTAATGTTCATCACCACCACCTGCACCGGCGCAAGCCAGGTTGGGAAGAAGCCAGCAAACTCTTCGGTCAGGATGCCGATGAAGCGCTCCAGAGAACCGAGAATTGCACGGTGAATCATAACCGGTACCTGACGCTCGTTGTCTTCGCCAACATAAGAGGCGCTTAAACGCTGCGGCAGGGAGAAGTCCAGCTGTACCGTTCCGCACTGCCATGCACGATCGAGGCAGTCATACAGGGTAAATTCAATTTTCGGACCGTAGAATGCGCCCTCGCCCAGCTGATATTCGAACGGAATCCCGTTCTCTTCCAGTGCCACGGCGAGATCCGCTTCTGCGCGATCCCAGGTCTCATCGCTACCGATACGTTTTTCCGGACGCGTTGAGAGTTTGACCACGATCTTCTCGAAGCCAAAGGTGCTGTACATATCGTAGACCATACGAATACAGGCGTTAACTTCATCACGGACCTGGTCTTCAGTACAGAAGATATGCGCATCATCCTGAGTAAAGCCACGCACGCGCATCAGACCGTGCAGTGCACCTGATGGTTCGTTACGGTGGCAGCTACCGAACTCCGCCATACGCAGCGGCAGGTCGCGGTAGGATTTCAGACCCTGGTTGAAGATCTGAACGTGGCCCGGGCAGTTCATTGGCTTAATGCAGTATTCACGGTTCTCAGACGAGGTGGTGAACATCGCATCTTTGTAGTTGTCCCAGTGGCCGGTTTTTTCCCACAGCACACGGTCCATCATGAACGGACCTTTCACTTCCTGATACTGGTACTCTTTCAGCTTGGAGCGTACGAAGGTTTCCAGTTCACGGAAAATGGTCCAGCCATCGTTATGCCAGAACACCATACCCGGCGCTTCTTCCTGCATGTGGTACAGGTCAAGCTGCTTACCGATTTTACGGTGGTCACGCTTCGCAGCCTCTTCCAGGCGCAGCAGGTACGCGTTCAGGGCTTTTTTGTCGGCCCACGCGGTACCATAAATACGCTGCAACATCTTGTTGTTGCTGTCGCCACGCCAGTAAGCGCCTGCGATCTTCATCAGTTTGAAGTGATGGCAGAAGCGCATGTTCGGCACGTGCGGTCCACGGCACATGTCGACGTATTCTTCGTGATGGTACAAGCCAGGCTTGTCATCATGGGAGATATTTTCGTCAAGAATAGAGACTTTATAGCTCTCGCCGCGCTTCACGAAGGTTTCACGCGCTTCGTGCCAGCTGACTTTCTTCTTGATGACGTCATAGTTGGTTTCGGCGAGCTCGTGCATACGTTTTTCGAGCGCGTCGATATCTTCCTGAGTCAGGGTGTGGTCAAGGTCAACGTCGTAGTAGAAACCGTTGTCGATCACCGGACCGATCGCCATTTTGGTGTTGGGCCACAGCTGTTTGATGGCATGACCTAACAGATGCGCGCAGGAGTGACGAATGATCTCCAGACCTTCTTCGTCTTTCGCGGTGATGATGGCAAGCGTCGCATCGTTTTCGATGAGATCGGAGGCGTCCACCAGTTCACCGTTAACACGGCCAGCGATAGTCGCTTTCGCGAGACCCGGACCGATATCCAGGGCAACATCCATTGGGCTTACAGCGTGATCGAAATGGCGTTGGCTGCCATCAGGAAGAGTAATTACAGGCATTTTATATCCTTATTTGCAGTGATGCCCCACACATAAGAGCATATACAAAGAAAATAATCGTGATTTGACAATAGATTACGAGACCATCTGACCAACAATCGTCAAATTGGTTCGTCATCATTCACCTGCCAGAATCAGAATAATTCGGATTTACGGCAGGCTTCGTAATGTTAACACTAATCACAGGGCGTATGCATCCTCTGCTGGCAGATTGATGCGCTGGCACTTTTGCATGAATTTGCAGGTGGCCAGTTCCCGGTGTTCGCATTCCTGAAATGCTGGGCTACTCTTGAACAGATCTTTAAACCCAAAGGTGCATACCATGAACGTATCCAGTAGAACGGTTGTGATATTGAACATCCTTTCAGCGACAGGTTTATTGTTGATTCTCGCCGAACGATTCCACTGGTTCTAAGCCCAACCCTACGCTGGCATAACCTGATCGATCCTGTGAAGGGGCATGTATCAGCCCTGTTTGATAGACTGTGGGTGTTAGCAAACAAGGATCAGGTTATGCCAACAAAACGATTTGCCGTAAAACACTGGAAAATGGTACTGGTGCTGATTGCCATCTGCGGCGCAATGCTGCTACTTCGCTGGGCGGCGATGATTTGGGGCTAAACGTCAACAGAAGGAAAGCCAACTGGCCTGAGATGAGAAACGGGCCGACATTTTCATCGGCCCGCCATAATTACATTTTATAACCCAGTGAAACCGTGGTTCTGCGGTCGGTATGATCCGGTGCCGTTTCTGGCGGTGACGAGTTCCAGGTGACGTTGTAGGCCACTTTCAGCCCAAAGTGTTCGTTGATGGCCACGTTCAGCGCCGTCTCAGAGTTCAGCGTCGTATCGTCGGCACCAAATACAGAAACACCCTGCGTGAATTTGGTGTTGTCAGTCATCTGCCAGGCATAGGTCCCGGACGCGTAACCGAGCGGTTGGGTTTTGGTATCGCCATCGGTGTACTCGTCATAGCGCACACCTGGACCGAATTCAAAACGGAAGCTGTGTACCGGGCCGTTCAGGAACTGGCGACCATAACCGGCGGTAAACACATCGCGCTGGCGATAACCGTTGTAGCGGTCGGTTAACCAGCTTGCCTGACCAAACAGGTAGTCATAGTCGGTCATGTTGTAACGGCTACGTCCGCCTACCGCATATTTCTCGGAAGAGCGTTCGTCATTCGCGGACGTGTTGCTGGCATTTCCCCACAGCGACCAGGCGGTCGTGTTACCGTACCAGGTGAGCGTACTGTCCGCTGTCAGAGAGGAGCTTTTGGTGTTACCGGATTGTGCCAGATACCCAGCGTTCAGGTTACCTTCAAAAGGTTTTTTCGCGGTGGTGGGATCGTCCATGACAGTAAAAACGGTATCATCGGCGGCTGCGTTCATAGCTGCAAACACGCCACCCGCCAGCATCAGTGCAGCGGGAACTGTCTTTAAAAGCTTCATTTTATTAAGGAGTCCGTACAACAAAAAAAGAGACCACACGGTCCCGGAATCTTTCTTGAGGATCAATGACAAGGCGTCCAGAGAAAGGTAACAAATTATAAAAAGCCGCAAATAACATAGCAATGTTTTCTTATTTCATTTTTTGAATAAGAACGATCCCAAAAAGCGTTTTATTTTATATATCCCGCGCCTCACTTTACGTCTGTATTCATATTTAAAATCATACTGTTATTTACATTGCGTTCCAGACAAAGGGTGCCAGACTAATAGGAACCCACGCTAAAAGGAGGTAATGATGGTTTCTATCTACACCCTGACGCTCTCCCCTTCCCTTGATTCCGCAACCCTGACGCCGCAGATTTACCCGGAAGGTAAGTTGCGCTGTAGCGCCCCTGTTTTTGAGCCCGGCGGCGGCGGTATCAATGTGGCGCGCGCCATTACGCACCTTGGCGGCCACGCCACGGCAATTTTTCCCGTCGGCGGCGCCACTGGCGAACACCTGGTCTCTTTGCTGGCAGATGAACAGGTCGCCGTAGAGACCGTGGAGGCCAAAGACTGGACGCGGCAGAACCTGCATGTGCACGTGGAATCCAGCGGCGAGCAGTATCGCTTTGTGATGCCCGGCGCGAAGCTCAGTGATGACGAGTTTCGTCAGCTTGAAGAGAAAGTACTGACCATAGAGAGCGGCGCACTGCTGGTGATAAGCGGCAGCCTGCCCCCCGGAGTGAGTACAGATAAATTAACCGCGCTTATTCAGGCGGCGCAGCAGCGCGGCATCCGCTGCATTGTCGACAGCAGCGGCGAGGCCCTTCAGGCGGCACTCGTGCCGGGCAATCTGGAGCTGGTCAAACCGAACCAGAAAGAGCTCAGCGCGCTGGTCAACCGAGAGTTGACGCAACCGGATGATGTTCGCACCGCCGCACAGGAACTGGTATGCAGCGGCAAAGCACGACGCGTCGTGGTCTCTCTGGGGCCTCAGGGGGCACTGGCCGTCGATGAAACGTCAGCCGTTCAGGTTGTCCCACCGCCCATGAAAAGTCAGAGTACGGTTGGCGCCGGGGATAGCATGGTTGGCGCGATGACGATGAAACTGGCGCAGGGCGCGTCTTTGCTGGAAATGGCGCGTTACGGTGTGGCGGCGGGTAGCGCCGCAACCATCAACCAGGGCACGCGTCTGTGTTCGCTGGCCGATACGCAAAAAATCGTCGATTACCTGTCCCGAGATTAACGCCCGTTCCCCTTCATCGTTATGGAGGGGAATGTCATCTCTTAGTCGCCAAACGCAAACTATCGACTATGCTAAGAAAACTTCCATGATAACAATGAGGTGAATTATGAGCAGTGGTGACATCACCCGCTACGTCGTAACCGTCAACCTTCATGAAGCCTCGCTGACGGAGCTGAATGAGCTCAACAACGCCTTCACCCGGGCTAAGTTTCTCCTCACGCTCACGGATGACGAGGGCAATATTCACGATTTAGGCACCCTGACATTTGGTCTCATTTCTGCGCTGACTAAAGAAGAAGTGCATGCGCTGGCCGCCAGTCTGGTGGAAAGTGTGACCGACAAACCTACCGAGATTGACGTCGATACCTGGGAAAGCTGGCAGAAAAAAGAACAATAAGTGCCCTGCATGAATTTAAACCGCTCAGGTGTGCGTTAGTTCGTATTTTTTTACCGCAATAATGCGCTAACTTTATGATCTGGCAGACAACATGGGAGAGACATCATGTGGCAGGCTATCAGTCATCTTTTAAGTGAGCAACTGGGTGAAGGTGAAATCGAACTGCGTAACGAACTGCCAGGCGGAGAGATCCACGCCGCGTGGCATTTACGCTACGCAGACCGAGATCTCTTCGTAAAATGCGATGAACGTGAGCTTCTTCCAATATTTACCGCCGAAGCTGACCAGCTGGAGCTGTTGTCCCGCAGCAAAACGGTGACGGTTCCGCAGGTCCTGGCCATGGGTAGCGACCGCGACTACAGCTTTCTGGTGATGGAATATCTTCCTGCCCGTCCGCTGGATGCCCATAACGCCTTTATTCTCGGCCAGCAATTAGCGCGACTCCATCAATGGAGCGACCAGCCGCAGTTTGGTCTCGATTTCGACAACGATCTCTCCACCACCCCTCAGCCCAATGCCTGGCAGCGCCGCTGGTCGACGTTTTTTGCCGAGCAACGCATTGGCTGGCAGCTTGAGCTGGCTGCTGAGAAAGGGCTGGAATTTGGCAATATTGATGCCATCGTCGAACACGTTCAGCAGCGTCTGGCCTCCCACCAGCCGCAGGCGTCTCTGCTGCACGGTGATTTATGGTCCGATAACTGCGCACTGGGGCCCAACGGCCCCTATATCTACGACCCGGCCTGTTACTGGGGTGACAGAGAGTGCGATCTGGCCATGCTGCCGCTGCATCCTGAGCAGCCGCCGCAAATATACGACGGGTACCAGTCCGTTTCCCCCCTGCCGCACGGTTTCCTCGATCGTCAACCGGTGTATCAGCTGTATACGCTGATGAACCGCGCCATCCTCTTTGGTGGCGAACACCTTGTGAACGCCCAGCGGGCGCTCGAACGCATGCTTGCTGCCTGACAACAAAACGGGTGGCCTGAACGCCACCCTTATCGCTTACAGAAAACCAAGCAGTGAGAAGAAGAAATACCCCGCCACAATGACGATCGCAGGAAGGATATAGAGCGGGAAGATCTGCAGAAAAATGGAGTGACGCGGAACCACAATCCTGGACTCAATCTGTTCCCGGGTCATCCCTTCCGGGCCTTTGGCCTGCTCGAGAATCATCTGATCTTCAACCCCTTCACGAAGAAAACGCGTCTGACGGCTCATCCGTGCGCCGGAGGCCTGCAACGCCATGGCGATAAAGATCAGCGCATAGATAATCCAGAACCCAATATTGAGCTGCTGATGAAAGTCCGGCGTGGGGGAGTTGAACCAGAAGACATTCAAAAATGGCGTGTTAAAACGCATCATCTCAATCATGACATGCGCAAAATCAAGCATGACCGCATTAATACCCGGCTGTTTTTCGCTGTGATCGTACATGAACTTGAGCACAGAAATCAGCGTAGAAATAACGGCGGGAATAAAAATCACCCAGCCAGCAACCCGTTTTAAGACCGCAATGCGTCCAGCTTGTTGATACGTCATCAGTTCCTCTTCATAAAGACGCGTTATTTGTGCCTAAGTCTACCTTCTGGTCATCAATTTCGCCCGCTCTTTAAAAGCAATATGCTAAATTGCAGAGTGTGCTTAGCACGTATCGTCTGTCGAACACCCTGGATAAGGAGACGTTGTGATGTCGACACCGCGCCAAATTCTTGCCGCAATTTTTGACATGGATGGATTACTGATCGATTCCGAGCCGTTGTGGGATCGCGCTGAACTGGACGTCATGGCCAGTCTGGGCGTAGATATCAACCGCCGTAATGAACTTCCTGATACGCTGGGTCTGCGCATCGACATGGTGGTGGACCTGTGGTTTGCCCAACAGCCGTGGGTGGGCCCCGACCGTGATGAAGTAACCGCCCGTATTATCAGCCGCGCGATTTCCCTGGTGGAAGAGAACAGGCCGCTGCTGCCCGGCGTACGTGACGCCGTCGCGCTGTGCAAAGCTCAGGGGCTGAAAGTCGGCCTGGCCTCCGCCTCCCCGCTGCACATGCTGGAAAAAGTGCTCACCATGTTTGAGCTGCGCGACAGTTTCGACGCCCTGGCGTCCGCTGAAAAATTGCCTTACAGCAAGCCGCATCCTCAGGTCTATCTGGACTGCGCCGCGAAACTGGGCCTGGATCCCCTTAACTGTGTGGCACTGGAAGATTCCGTTAACGGTATGGTGGCGTCCAAAGCCGCGCGGATGCGCTCCATTGTGGTGCCCGCTGCAGAGGGCCGTCACGATCCCCGGTTTGCCCTGGCCGATGTTAAGCTCACGTCACTGACAGAGCTCACGGCACGACACCTGCTGGGCGGTTAACCCTTATCGCCGGTTTGTGACAAACAGTTACACCGTCACCTCTTCCGCCTACTGTATAAAAACCCTATACTGTATGAATTGACAGTTTCGTGGGTTTTATCATGACGGCGGAAGGCCACCTGCTTTTTTCTATTGCGTGTGCAGTATTTGCCAAAAATGCTGAACTCACCCCCGTGCTGGCACAGGGGGACTGGTGGCATATTGTCCCTTCCGCCGTATTAACCTGTCTGCTGCCCGACATCGACCACCCGAAATCCTTCCTCGGACAACGTCTGAAGTGGGTGTCAAAACCCATCGCCCGCGCGTTCGGCCACCGGGGATTTACCCACAGTCTGCTGGCCGTATTTGGCCTGCTGACGCTGTTCTATTTAAAAGTGCCCGAAAGCTGGATAGTGCCTGCGGATGCCATTCAGGGCATGGTGCTGGGTTATCTGAGCCATATTCTCGCCGATATGCTGACGCCTGCGGGCGTGCCGCTGCTGTGGCCCTGCCGCTGGCGTTTCCGTTTTCCCATCCTTGTTCCCCAGAAAGGTAACCAGCTTGAGCGCGCATTGTGCATGGCCCTGTTTGCTTACGCCGTCTGGATGCCGCAAACAATGCCCGAAAACAGTGCAGTCCGCTGGTCGTCCCAGATGATTAATTCACTGCAATTTCAGTTCAATCGTTTTATTCATCACCAGATTGAACAGTAAACCGACAAAATCATCCCATTTGTCATAACCCATTCCATTTGGATATAAGCGCTACATCACACTTCTGCTAACCTTCCGCCAACAGGATGGGTAAAAACCGGCCCGATTATAAATCAGGAGAACGGGGATGAATTTTCCACTCATCGCGAACGTCGTTGTGTTCGTTGTATTGCTATTGCTTCTCGCGCAGACGCGCCACAAACAGTGGAGCCTGGCGAAGAAAGTGCTGGTCGGTCTGGCCATGGGTGTCGTATTTGGTCTGGCATTACAGGCGATTTATGGCTCCGATAATCCAGTTCTGAAAGATTCTATTCAGTGGTTCAACATTGTCGGTAACGGCTATGTTCAGCTGCTGCAGATGATCGTTATGCCGCTGGTGTTCGCCTCTATTCTGAGCGCCGTTGCGCGCCTGCATAACGCCACTCAACTGGGCAAAATCAGTTTCCTGACCATCGGTACGCTGCTGTTTACCACGCTGATTGCCGCGCTGGTGGGTGTGCTGGTGACCAACCTGTTTGGCCTGACGGCCGAAGGTCTGGTTCAGGGCAGTGCTGAAACGGCGCGTCTGACCGCGATTCAGACCAACTACGTAGGTAAAGTGGCTGACCTGACCGTGCCGCAGATGGTGCTTTCCTTCATTCCGAAGAACCCGTTTGCTGACCTGACCGGTGCAAATCCAACCTCCATCATCAGCGTGGTGATTTTCGCCGCGTTCCTGGGAGTGGCGGCGCTGAAGCTGCTGAAAGACGACGCGCCAAAAGGCGAGCGCGTGCTGACTGCCATCGATACCCTGCAAAGCTGGGTGATGAAGCTGGTACGTCTGGTGATGCAGTTAACCCCGTATGGCGTGCTGGCGCTGATGACCAAAGTGGTCGCTGGCTCTAACCTGCAGGACATCATTAAGCTGGGAAGTTTCGTCGTCGCCTCTTACCTGGGTCTGGGCATCATGTTCGTGGTGCACGGTATCCTGCTGGGTGTAAACGGCGTCAGCCCGCTGAAATACTTCCGTAAAGTCTGGCCAGTGCTGACCTTTGCCTTCACCAGCCGTTCCAGCGCCGCGTCTATTCCACTGAACGTGGAAGCGCAGACCCGTCGTCTGGGCGTGCCTGAGTCTATCGCCAGTTTCTCGGCCTCGTTTGGTGCAACCATTGGTCAGAACGGTTGCGCAGGCCTCTACCCGGCAATGCTGGCGGTGATGGTCGCGCCAACGGTGGGGATTAACCCGCTGGATCCGGTCTGGATCGCCACGCTGGTCGGGATTGTGACCGTGAGCTCCGCAGGCGTTGCGGGCGTTGGCGGTGGCGCAACTTTCGCCGCGCTGATTGTTCTGCCAGCGCTGGGCCTGCCGGTTACGCTGGTCGCCCTGCTGATCTCCGTTGAACCGCTGATCGACATGGGCCGTACCGCGCTGAATGTCAGCGGCTCGATGACCGCCGGTACGCTGACCAGCCAGTGGCTGAAGCAAACTGACAAAGCGATTCTGGAAAGTGAAGACGACGCCGAGCTGGCGCACCGTTAATCACTGTAGAAATAAAAAAACCGCCTGATGGCGGTTTTTTTATGACTGTTATTCTTCAACCTCTTCATCCTGGCGTATCTGCATCGCCCACCGCTGCGCGGACTCCGGCACCGTAAACACGGGGGACCGACGGAAGTGTTCGCCGATCAGCACAAAGGCCACGTATTTACCCCGCAGTTGCCAGACATCGCGAAACCCCTCCACTTTCAGTGCATGGTCAGGCGGCGCGGGCTCAACGCGGGGCACATAGCTAATAACCTGGCGGTTTTGTTGACGAAGAGGTTTCATAAGCGACGGATTCACTAAAACAAATTCTTGAAGCAGGAAAATTCTATGATAGCCGATCCTGCCCCCACGCGTCGCGCCTTGCGTGTGGTTGAGCGTGCCTTTTACGCAGTCAGTATCTGAAAACTCTTAGTTCACCTGCCCTTTCCCTACATTGTTCTATAGTTAACAGGGTTTTTTAGGAATGAATAAAGGAGAAGCGTGCAATGTCGAACAAAGATAAAACACATCAATCACCCATTCATGGCACCGAAGAATCGCAACCTGGGATGGACTCCCTTGCCCCTGAAGATGGCTCTCATCGCCCTTCCCCTGGCCCGTCCGCTCCAGGCGAGCAGCCTACCGCGCCGGGCAGTCTGAAATCACCGGACACCGGCAATGAGAAGCTCAAATCCCTCGATCCTCATCGCAAAGGCGGAGAAGGCTATGCGCTGACCACCAACCAGGGGGTGCGCATCGCTGACGACCAGAACTCCCTGCGCGCCGGGTCCCGCGGGCCAACCCTGCTGGAAGATTTTATCCTGCGGGAAAAAATTACCCACTTTGACCACGAACGCATACCGGAGCGCATCGTCCACGCGCGCGGCTCCGCTGCGCACGGCTACTTCCAGCCCTACAAGAGCCTGAAAGCGATCACCAAAGCGGACTTCCTCTCCGATCCGGACAAGATAACGCCGGTGTTTGTGCGTTTCTCCACCGTTCAGGGCGGTGCGGGCTCGGCGGATACAGTGCGTGATATCCGCGGCTTCGCCACCAAGTTTTATACCGAAGAGGGTATTTTCGATCTGGTGGGTAATAACACCCCGGTGTTTTTCATTCAGGATGCGCATAAATTTCCTGACTTTGTCCATGCGGTAAAACCGGAGCCCCACTGGGCCATACCGCAGGGACAAAGTGCGCACGACACCTTCTGGGACTATGTCTCTCTGCAGCCTGAAACCTTGCACAACGTGATGTGGGCGATGTCAGACCGCGGGATCCCCCGCAGTTACCGCACCATGGAGGGGTTTGGCATTCACACCTTCCGGATGATCAACGCCGAGGGGAAAGCCACGTTTGTCCGTTTCCACTGGAAACCGGTGGCGGGTAAAGCCTCGCTGGTGTGGGATGAGGCGCAGAAGCTGACCGGGCGCGACCCGGACTTCCATCGCCGGGAGCTGTGGGAGGCCATTGAAGCCGGTGACTTCCCGGAATATGAACTGGGCCTGCAGCTGATCCCGGAAGAGGACGAATTTAAGTTCGATTTCGATCTCCTGGACCCGACCAAACTGATCCCGGAGGAGCTGGTGCCGGTTCAGCTGGTGGGTAAAATGGTGCTCAACCGCAACCCGGATAACTTCTTTGCCGAAAACGAACAGGCCGCCTTCCATCCCGGGCATATCGTGCCGGGGCTGGACTTCACCAACGATCCGCTGTTACAGGGGCGCCTGTTCTCGTATACCGATACGCAGATCAGCCGTCTTGGCGGGCCGAACTTCCACGAGATCCCGATCAACCGCCCCACCTGCCCGTATCACAACTTCCAGCGCGACGGGATGCACCGTCAGGATATTGATACCAACCCGGCCAACTATGAGCCGAACTCCATCAACGATAACTGGCCGCGTGAAACCCCTCCGGCCCCAAAACGTGGTGGATTCGAATCGTATCAGGAGCGGATCGATGGCAACAAAATTCGCGAGCGCAGCCCGTCGTTCGGCGAGTATTACGCCCACCCTCGCCTGTTCTGGAACAGCCAGACGCCGATTGAACAGCAGCATATTATCGGCGGCTTCAGCTTCGAACTGAGCAAAGTGGTGCGCACGTATATCCGCGAGCGCGTAGTCGACCAGCTGGCGCATATTGATATTCAGCTTGCCCAGAGCGTGGCGGATAACCTGGGTATCACGCTGACCGATGAACAGCGCAATCTTGCGCCGCCGAAAGAGGTTAACGGCATCAAGAAAGATCCGTCGCTGAGCCTGTACGCGGTGCCGGGAGGGTCGATCAAAGGCCGCGTGGTGGCGATCCTGCTGAACGACAAAACCCGCGCCAGCGACGTGCTGGGGATCATGCAGGCGCTGAAAACCAAAGGCGTACACGCCAAACTGCTTTATTCACGCATGGGTGAAGTGACCGCTGATGACGGCTCCGTGCTGCCGGTAGCGGCAACCTTTGCCGGTGCACCGTCGCTGACGGTGGACGCGGTGATTGTGCCGGGCGGGGATATAACCAGCCTGCTGACTAACGGTGACGCCATCTATTATCTGCTCGAAGCCTATAAGCACCTGAAACCGATCGCCCTTTCCGGCGATACGCGACAGTTTAAAGCGCCGTTGAAGGTGGCCGAGCAAGGTGAGGACGGCATAGTGGAGGGAGATAACGTTGACGATGCGTTTATGACGAAGCTGTTTGATCTGCTCGCCGCGCACCGCGTCTGGTCGCGAAGCAGCAAGATCGATCAGATTCCGGCGTAAAAAAAGCCGGGTGGCGCTTGCGCTTACCCGGCCTACATTCGATTGGTTTTGTAGGCCCGGTAAGGCGAAGCCGCCGCCGGGCTTTATTTCAAAGATCCCCGAACGTTCCCAACCGATATCCGCGCTCAGCAATCCCGTACTTGAGCGATGGCGACGTCAACACATCCAGCTCCGCCAGACGCGGCCAGCAGTAGGCGCTCTTACGCACGGTGTTATCGACAAAGGCGGGATGCGCCATCACCTCCAGCGACCGTTCACCCCGTGCGGCGGAATCATCCAGCACCTTCAGGAACAGCGCCTCGTCGATCGCATCGCCGTAGAACGCGCTGCTGAACCCCTCGGTTGTGGCCACGGCGTATGCCGGCAGCCCTCGCACGTCGCGATCCACGCGCATGGCGACGCCTTTACGCTGCGCAAATTCCGCAACCAGAGGGAAAATCGCCGGGATCATATGCACATGGTGATGGCTGTCGATATGCGTCGGTTCACGACCAAAGAGGTCCACAAAACGGTTGAACTGACAGTCCAGCTCGCGGGCAATCTCTTCAAGCGGCAGCGCGTCCTGTTCCGCCATCTCCCAAATCCATTTCCCCAACTGTCCGTCGCGCGTCAGGCCCGGCATCGCTGAAAGCGGCATGCCCAGAGTCAGCACAAAGTGCATGCCCACGCCCAGGTCAGGCACCTCGCGGCTCAGCTGCGCCGCATGCTCAATCGCTTCTCCATTAACCAGCGCCGTCGTCGAGGTGACTACCCCCCGACGGCAGGCTTCAACAATGCCGTAGTTCTGCCCTTTCGACAGGCCAAAATCATCAGCATTGACGATCAGCAGGTTTTCCATCGCACATCCTCTTAACGGTGTTGGAACTTGAGCTTCTCTACCGTGGCGGCAAAGTTTGGCAGCCATTTTTCGTGGGCCAGGATCATCTCCGTCGCCAGCACTTCTGCGTCGCGGTCGGAATGCACCAGCGGGCTGAGGTTCAGCGCCAGAAGCACGTCGTTCAGCTCACCGCTCAGCGCCGCGTTGCTGGCTGCCACCTCGAACCCTTTGATGGTGTGAATGAGGCCCATCACCTTCTCATCAAAGTGGGTAATACGCGGATGCGGTTTCGCGCCATCACGGCCGAGGATGCAGGTCATCTCCACGGCCCAGTCTGCCGGGATATTGTCGATATGGCCATGGTGCGGCACATTGACGTAGTGCTCGGCCTGCTTGTCGTTGTAAATGGCGTTGATCACTTCACACGCCGCATCGGAGTAGTAAGCCCCTCCGCGCTGCTCCAGCTCTTTTGGTTTGACGTTCAGGTTCGGATCTTTATACAAATCAAACAGCTGTTTCTCAACTTTCTGCACGATCTGAGCCCGTGCGCCGCCCTTATAGTACTCGCCCATTTCAATGGCCAGCATCTCTTTCTGCTTGAAGTAGTAGAGCAGGTAGGAGCACGGCAGCAGATTCAGGGAACGGATCAGCCCTTCACTGAACGGCAGGTCGAAGATATTTTTCACGGATGCGGCGGTCAGACGTCCCGACGCCACGCCGTCGAGCAGTTCGGCAAAGCGCGATTTTCCGTTCACGATGACATCTTTGATGAACACCATGTGATTCAGGCCGAACAGATCGATGGAGAGATCGTCGCTGTCGGTCAGCCCCAGCACGTCGCGGATAAACATCTTCATGCCAATCGGAATGTTACAGACGCCGATAAAGCGTTTGAAATTCGTATGCCGATAGACCGCCTCGGTCACCATACCGGCCGGATTGGTGAAGTTAATCACCCACGCGTTCGGGCAGATCTCCTGCACGTCTTTGACGATGTCGAAAATGACCGGGATGGTACGCAGACCTTTAAACAGGCCGCCCGCGCCATTGGTCTCTTGTCCCAGATAACCGTGGCTCAGGGGAATACGCTCGTCCAGCTCGCGCGCTTTCAGCTGGCCCACGCGCAGCTGGGTGGTAACGAAATCCGCATCTTTCAGCGCCAGACGGCGATCGAGCGTTTTGTGTACGGTTAAAGGCACACCGGCTTTCGCCACCATGCGCTGACACAGGTCAAAAATGATATCCAGTTTTTCCTGCCCTTCCGCAACGTCAACCAGCCATAATTCGCTGACCGGTAATTCGTGATACCGTTTCAGGAAACCTTCAAGTAATTCCGGGGTATAGCTGCTGCCGCCACCAATGGTTACGACTTTCAATTTCTTCTGCATAATATCTCCCTTAGCGTATCAGGTTAATCGCCTGCAAGGTATAGCGTACTCTTCCCGCTATTTGGGCAAGCCATTAAAGCAATATTTGTGGCGGGCAAACCGCCGAACGTTAATTAATTACCGTCAGGTTCTTCCGGTAACTGTTTGGTGTGAATGAGGTCAATTTCTTAAACGTTTTAATAAACAGGCTGGGACTGCTGTACCCGGACTCATAGGCAATATCCGTGACAGAATAGTTGGTAATTTCCAGCTGTTTTTTGGCAAAGTTAATGCGGATTTCATTAATAATTTGCACCGGCGTTTTACGATAATAACGCTGGGTCGCACGGGTCAGATATTCCTGGGATTTCCCCGACAGTGAAACCATATTTTCCAGCGCATTTTCGCTGAACTGGCCTTTATCGTGCATCAGCTCAACGGTGCTGCGCAGCCACTGTGGAATATCATCCGTCACCTGCTGCTCTTCACGGTGATGGCGCAGCCGGTTCATCACGTAGAAGGTCACCGTTTCAATAAATTCATCGAACTCATTGTCGCGAAAGTTGAGCGAGGCAATCACCGTTTCAATCCAGGTCATGAATTCGTTTTTGACGCGATAGACCTGTGATGCCACAAAACAGAACGGCACCAGCGGCAGATAGTGCTTCTCAAAGAAGCGCCTGCTGACGCCCACGTTCAGAATGCGGGTGGCGCCAAATTCGTAAAAGCTCTGGTGATGGGAGCCCATCGGCAGAAAGACAAAATCTCCGCGCTCAAGCAGAACGCGCTTACCGTTGATCTCCTGATAGTAGCGGCCGGTCAGAACAATCGTGAACTCGTAGTAGTCATGCTGGTGCAGACCACTCGCGCTCTCCGTCTTGTTGTAGATAACCACGTGAAAATTCTTGCCATTAAACAGTTGCTGCTCAAGTGCGGTTTTAATTTCCATCGTGCTGACCCCCTGCTACTCAGTCTGACTTACTGCATCTTCTCGTGAAGCTCAATTAACTCCGCCACCAGCTCGCGCGCCAGCATCGAGGTCATCAGGTGATCCTGGGCGTGTACCAGCACCAGACTGACCTTCATCTTCCCTTCGCCCTGGTCGCCTTCAATCAGCTTCGTCTGCACCAGGTGTGCTTCATTGAGCGCGGTACGGGACTGTTCCATCATGGTTTTCGCGGCGGCGAAATCCCCCTGCTTAGCCTGCTTGAGCGCGGCATACGCCAGGCTGCGTGCCTGACCGGAGTTGATGATAAGGCCCATCACCACTTCTTCGAGGTCATTCTCTGCGCTTTCTTCTGCAACGATACTGTCCAAATCTAACATCTTTAAGCTCCTTTTCGCTGGCGCGGGTTGCCCCGCGCCGTGCAATTTTAGAATTTCAGTGCGAGGGCGATATCCTCTTCGCTCTCTTCTTCATCAATAACGGTTGCGGCTTTGTTGGCGATGGCCACGAACGGCATGTAGAGCAGCGTTGCAATCCCGAGGTTGAATATCGCCAGCAGGAAGGCGGCGACGCTACCGTTGGTGTTGAAGAACGCCCCCAGACCCGCCGGCATGGTCCACGGCGCAATGTTGGTAATTGGTGGGATAATGCCCAGGTAATACGCGGTCAGGGTGATCCCCGCCAGCAGCGGCTGAACCAGGATGAAGGGAATGAACATAACCGGGTTCATGATGATTGGCAGACCAAACAGGATCGGTTCGTTAATCTGGAAGATACCTGACGGCAGTGCCAGCTTCGCCACCTGACGATGGTCTGCGCGACGAGAAACAATAAAGACCGCGATGATCAGACCCAGCGTCGCCCCGGTACCCCCCAGGAAGATATAGGAGTCCAGCATCGGCTTCGCCCAAACATGGAAGGTTTTACCGGCCGCCAGCGCCGCGTCAACGGAGCCGTACTGCTGATAAAGTGCAACGTTTTCCAGTGCCCATGGGGTCATGATACCGCTGTCCAGCGCGGCCAGTGCCAGTGAACCATGCACGCCGAAGAACCACAGCAGGGAGGTGAAAATCACGTACGCCCAACCGACCACACCACCCATCGACGCCAGCGGCGTAGAGATAGAGTCCATGATGATCTGGTGGAAGTTTGTGCCCCAGTGAGAGAGCGCCCAGGCAATAATCCCCATGATGGAGAGAATAATGAAGCCTGGAATCAACGCGGAAAATGAACGGGAAACGGACGCCGGCACGCTATCCGGCAGGCGAATCACCCAGTTGCGACGGATAATAAAGGTAAACATCTCTGCCACCACCAGACCGATAACAATACCGGAGATGATGTTGGCCCCACCCAGCCAGTTGGCGCCCACCGCATAGGCTTCACCGACGCTGTAGGGGGTTACGGTCATAAAGGCGGCAACGGATAATAACCCGGCGGCCAGCGGATCCACTTTCCGCTCTTCTGCCAGTGCCATCCCGATAAAGAAAGGCGCCATCAGCGACATAATACCCAACGTACCGTTGTATACGTTACCGCCGATGGCTTTAAAACCATTAAGGGTTTCAATTGTCGATGCGTCTAAGCGAATTCCTAATGAATAAAAGAAGGAACCTTCACCAAAGCTCAGAAAAACGTTGTTAATTAAAACGAACATTGCCCCGGCCAGCGTCAATGGCATTAATTTAATAAAGCCGTTTTTGATGGCGTTAACGTGAGGCTGCTTTCCTATTTTAACAGCAAAAGGAAGGAGTACCTTTTCAAGTGAAGCGATGACTTTACTCATAGGAAAATACCCTTAAATGCCGCAACGACTGTTACGGCGTATTGTGTGTGAAATAACTCTTTGACGGGAAAAATAAAAATTAATTAGCCGCTTTTTTAATGGCTGCCACAGCAGCTTTAAGTACACCTAAACCATCAATCTTGCCGTACAGCCCCGAGTCGATCACTTCGACCGGTTTATTGGGTAACAGACGCTGTATTTCTGGCAGCATGTAGGCAATTTGCGGCCCGAGTAAAACAACATCCGCAGTCTGCCCCTTTTCACCCGCCAGCGTTTCCGGGAACGCTTCGATCACCACAGGCACTTCATACTTTTCAGCCTGCGCACGCATCTTTGACACCAGAAGCGAGGTTGACATGCCCGCTGAGCAGAACAGGTAGATATGTTTCTTTTCCATCGTAATTTCCCTCTTGTATGACTACCTGCCGTCTCGCTATCACTCGACTCGCTCTCCTGGCTGACAGGTAGTGTGCTGACTGTTGTTTATCGTTGGAGTGAGTATACGTAATGGTACAGAGGGGGGATAATTCTGGACAGGCCTAAATTGTCTCTCATTGACCTGGCTTGTTGACTACCTTCACATTTCGGGCAAATAATTCGCGCAAAGAAATAAGATTTACGTATGGATAAAAAAACCGGCCGATGGGCCGGTTTGTTAACATCCTCAGAGCAGCAAGGTTACTGCGCCTTAGGTGCCTGCGGATCGGTGTCATATTCTGCACAGGTCTGATACCCGGAGTTGATGACATGACCGGTATCGTCCAGCGCGACAAAGTAGGTTTCTGCCTTACCATCACGTTGACCCAGGATATAGGTCTGACAGGTACCACGCGCGTGGATCATCGTCACTTCTGAAGACGGCTTACCGGCAATCGCAGCCACCTGCGAACGCGTCATGCCTTTTTTGACATCTTTCACCACGGGCTGTGTGAACTGATCTTTAGTGCGATCGTACGCCGTACACCCTGCCAGCATAGTCAGTACCGCCGCTGCGCTAAGAATTCCTGCTACGTTCTTGTTCATATTCCGTCCTCTTGTTTATCAGCGTGTTATCTAAGCATGGGATAAAAAGTACTATTGTTCAACTTTGTGAGTTACGCCAGACGAATTTCGGAAAATTCTAATAAAACAACGATAACCTGCTAAAACGGCGCAAATTAGCGCACTCGAAACTGTGATCCTTGTCGTTTTCCGTCCAAAGGGTTAGTTTTAACAGTTAACACATTCTGTTTATGGAGAGCGTGATGACTCTGCAACAAGAGATTATCCAGGCGCTGGGCGCGAAGCCCGCGATAGATGCAAATGAAGAGATCCGCCGCAGCGTGGATTTTTTAAAAGCGTATTTAAAGACCAACTCTTTCCTGAAATCTCTGGTGCTGGGCATCAGCGGCGGCCAGGATTCCACGCTGACCGGTAAGCTCTGCCAGATGGCGATTTCAGAGCTGCGCGAGGAGACGGGAGATGAAAGCCTGCAGTTTATCGCCGTGCGCCTTCCGTATGGCGTACAGGCGGACGAACAGGATTGTCAGGATGCCATCGCCTTTATTCAGCCTGACCGCGTACTGACGGTGAATATCAAAGGATCGGTGCTGGCGAGCGAGCAGGCCCTGCGCGAAGCGGGCATTGAGCTGAGCGATTTTGTTCGCGGCAACGAAAAAGCCCGTGAGCGTATGAAAGCGCAGTACAGCATCGCCGGGATGACCAAAGGCGTCGTGGTCGGCACCGACCATGCAGCCGAAGCGATCACCGGTTTCTTCACCAAATACGGCGACGGCGGCACCGACATTAACCCGATCTTCCGTCTGAATAAGCGTCAGGGTAAGCAGCTGCTTGCCGCGCTGGGCTGCCCGGAGCATCTGTACAAGAAAGCGCCGACAGCGGATCTGGAGGACGATCGTCCTTCCCTGCCGGATGAAGCAGCCCTGGGCGTGACCTATGACAATATCGATGATTATCTTGAAGGCAAAACGCTGGATGAAGGTACCGCCAAAATCATCGAAGGTTGGTATCTGAAAACCGAACACAAGCGTCGCCCACCGATTACGGTGTTTGACGATTTCTGGAAAAAATAAAGCAAAACGGTAACCCAGTTTTGTAAGCCGGGTAAGGCGCAGCCGCCACCCGGCTCTTTTTTAACCAAACCGCCTCTGTTACACTGTATACCTGAACAGTATATGGAGTGGTATGTGAGCAGGCGTCAATCCGCCCCGCGTCTTGAATTTGAAGCGGCGGCTATCTACGAATATCCCGAGCACCTTCGTCCCTGGCTTGAAGCGCTGCCTAAGCTGCCGGGCGTGTATATCTTTCACGGTGAAAGCGACACCCTGCCGCTCTATATCGGCAAAAGCGTGAATATTCGCAGCCGGGTGTTATCCCATCTGCGTACGCCGGACGAGGCCGCCATGCTGCGCCAGTCGCGTCGCATATCCTGGTTCGAGACGGCGGGAGAAATGGGCGCGCTGTTACTGGAAGCCAGACTTATCAAAGAACAACAGCCGCTGTTTAACAAGCGCCTGCGCCGCAATCGTCAGCTCTGCTCCCTGCAAATAACCGCCGGCAAGCCGCAGGTTGTCTACGCGCGCGAGGTCGATTTTTCTCATGCCCCGAATCTTTACGGCCTGTTTGCGAATAAACGTGCCGCGCTCCAGGCGCTGCAAACCCTGGCGGATGAACTGCAGCTTTGTTACAGCCTTTTGGGTCTCGAGGCGACCACCCGCGGACGGGCCTGTTTCCGGTCGGCACTTAAGCGCTGCGCAGGCGCCTGCTGCGGGAAAGAGAGTGTCGACGCGCATCACGCCCGGCTCCTCGCAGGCCTGTCGACCATCAGCGTTAACTGCTGGCCCTGGGAAGGCGCCGTTGCGCTAAAAGAGGTGGGTGAAGCGATGACCCAGTACCACATCGTCAACAACTGGTTCTGGCTGGGCGCCGTCGACGATATCAACGACGCGGCAACCCTGTTGCGCACACCCGCCGGATTTGACCACGATGGCTATAAAATTCTCTGTAAACCCGTCTTAGCCGGTAAGTTTGAAGTCATTGAGCTCAATGGCCTAGCAGCCACGTAATTTCACTGAATAACAGGGTGCCCTGAGGCTCCAGCAGACGCAGAGTATGGGTACCCTCCTCCCAGCTGGCGCCCTGATCGGCCGTCAGCAATTTATCCCCCAACTGCCACGCCCCGCTTAAGACAAAGACCACGCCCCCGCGTGTGCCAAAGGTGGTAAAGGTCCGGTCGGCCACGCGCACCTTCGCCCGACAACAGTCGCGACGGGTCATAATGTTGAAGTCCATCGCCATCCGCCCATCGGACAGCAGCGCCTTGACCGGCAGATCGCCGGCAAAACTGTAAGGCTGATGGTGCTTGAGGGTATGGAAGAACGCCTGACCGGCATCGAGCGTCACCTCCCCTCCTTCCAGCAAGGTAATCACCCGATCGACACCGGGGAATGAGGAGAATTCGCCGTTGCTGGCGATAGTCGCGATACTGGCACGCCAGTGAAAATCGCGCGTTGCGGGTGGGAAACAACAAATCTCACGCGTTTCCCCAGCACCATTGCGCCAGAGGCTGACCGGCATCTTACGGATATCAAAGAACTCCATCACCACTCCTGAATGGCACACCCCGTGCCAGGGCAAAGATATTGCTATCGTTGCTGTCTTGTTTGTTATCGTTGGGTATTCACAGACACAGTATCGGCAGCAGAGCGGGCAAGCCTTAGCGCAACGTCAATAAATTTACTAACGTCATGACTCTACAAACATTCTCTGAAGCGACTACAGGAGAATACCGCGCTGGCGGCGGCAGGCAAGAGGGCAGGAAAGAAAAACCGCCGGTCCTGTCCACAGCGATTGCGCTTTTGTGGACAGGATCCCGGCGGTCTTAAGAGCGTGAACCGATTATTCGGTTGGTGCTGGCATTTTACCTTCCATCGCCGGACGTTCTGTCAGACGCTTCTCAAAATTCGCATTAAATTGTTTTTTCTGTTCCGGTGTCAGAATGTTGTAGATCTTGTTCTGGGTTTCCATGTGAGCCAGCATGCGGGCTTTATGCTGCTCGGCCATTTTGTCGATCTGCGCTTCAGCTTTCGCCTTATCGAAGCTGTCGCTGGCGATGATGTCATGCATCGCACGACGCTCTTCAAGCGGTGGACGTTTCATCTGATCGCGCTGACTTTTCATGATGTCGCGGATCTGCTGCTTCTGCGCATCTGTCAGGTTCAGGTCCTTAAACATCATCATCTCGTGCATACCCGGCTTGCCTTTATGATGCATCATCATTTTGCCTTCGGCAGGCGCGCCAGAGGTGGTTGCGGTATCTGCGGCGAACGCCATGCTGGTAGCGCCCAGAGCCAGGGTAGAAGCAACAAACAGTGCAGTAAACTTACGCATAATTTATTTCCTTTCTTTCAGTTATTCTTCGGCGCTATGCCGTGTTGACGAGATTAACTTTACGGGGTTTATCGTCAATTAGTCAGAGCAACGGTAAAACAATGAAAGTGTGAAAAACAAATTTTCGTCAAATGTGGAGGAAATAAGGATAAAGCGTGGAGAGCTGCAACAAATAATATTTAAAACGATGATTTTAAAGAGAATGAGCAGAAGTATAGCGGAGAGCGGATTAATAAAAAAGCAATTCACCAGGAATAATCCGCAAAAGAAGTATGAGCGCTTTAATTGCTAAGAAATGTTTTTCCCCTCCCGAGTGATGAGAGGGGAAAAGGTCAGGATATTTTTTCCAGCATCAGCCCGGCACGCAGGCCAAATGCCACGGTGGGGTTGGGAAATAACACATACTCGGTGGTTTTCTGCACCTCGTAACGCTCTTCGCCATCTTCAGCCAGCAGCGCCCCTTTACGAAACGGCGTGAAGTTCAGGGTGTGCGCGGCCATATGAAGCTGGAAAGCATCGCTGCGGCGCGTGATCTGCTGTACAACCCGATACCGCTCGACGGGTTGATGCGTGTGCTCGGGCGCCGCCCCACCCAGCAATGCCCGCAGGGCAAGATGCGTTGGCGCAAAGCGAGTGAGATCGTTTTGCCCAAACGGCAACGCTTTCCCCAGCTCCAGCGTACAGGCCAGCGCGCCGAAGTGTTCGCAGGTAAAGTGCGTAAAGGTTCCGCCTGGTGACTGGTGGAACACCAGCGCCTCCAGCCCGGCATCACCCAGCCAGTCGAGGAACGCTTCATCCCACGGCTGATTGCGCTGCGGCAGCACGCCGAAGCGGACATGGTAAGACGCGCGAATGGCCGTGTGCAGATCCAGATGCCAGCGCACTGGCCCCGCCGCCGCAAAAAACGCGCTCACCACGTTCTCCAGCCACTGCGCCCGCGCCGTCTCATCACTCTGCGGGAACTGCGACCAGCGCCCGCCGAACATGCGGTTAATGTCACTCACCAGATAGCGTTTGTTTTGCGCCAGCGCGGGTGGGTTCCCAAGCACCACCAGCACGCGGCACTGAAGCGTAATCTCTTTGCGATACAACGCGCACAGCAGCAGGTCAACAATCTCCACGGGCGCCGTTTCATTCCCGTGAATACCGGTCGAAAGCAGTAGCGAGAGATCGCTCTCTACAACCGGCGTCAGTTCAAGCACACCACGCCCCAGCCACCGCCAGTGGAATGAGGGGCCCTCCCCCTCACTCTGTTCCGGCGTTTCATCAGCCAGGGTCAGCGCCAGTAAATTTTCCATACCCACTCCTTAGCGCTGGAACGGATAAACCGATCCCAGCTGCAGGATTGATGTTAACGCGTCAAGCGCCTCGCGACCTTCGCGTAACAGCTGCGGGTCAACGAGGTCAGCCTGCGTTAACCGGTCGCGATAGTAGCGGTCCACCCAGTCGTTCAGGGTAGTAAACAGCGTCTCATTCATCATCACTGCCGGGTTAACGGCCTGCATTTCTGACTGCGTCAACACCACGCGCAGGCGCAGACAGGCCGGTCCGCCGCCGTTGGCCATACTTTCGCGCAGGTCAAACACCCGCAGCTCGTCAATCGGGTTATCGGCCTTCACCAGCTCGGTCAGGTAACGCCACACCCCGCTATGATCTCGCGACTCCTGCGGCAGCACCAGCATCATGCTGCCGTCATCACGGCTTAGCAGCTGGCTGTTGAACAGATACGTTTCGACCGCATCCTGGACGCTCACCGCCCGGGTAGGCACCTGAATCGGCATAAAACCGGGTACGCGTTCATGCAGCGTGGCGAGCAGCTTCTCCTGATGGGCAAACGCCTGCTCGTGGCAGAAAAGGACCTGACGGTTCGAAACGGCGATCACGTCGTTATGGAACACGCCCTGGTCGATCACCTGCGGGTTTTGCTGGGCAAAAATCACCTGCGAAGGATTGACCTGGTTCAGGCGGGCGACCGCCTGGCTGGCGGCCAGCGTCTGGCGCGCAGGATAGCGAACAGGGGCAGAATGACCGCCCTCCTCGCGCCCGTAGATAAACAGCTGCACGCCGGGTTCACCGTAATCGCCCCCCAGCCGGTTATGGTTGGCCGCACCTTCGTCGCCAAACATTGCCACCTGCGGCAGAGCCGGATGCACCGCAAAATGGGCGTCATGGTTGAATATGGCGCGCAGCACGCGCTCGGTGGTTTCTGCTTCGGTGGCGCGGTGGAATTTGTTATTCAGGTTCGCCACCGTCAGATGGACTTTGCCATCCAGCGTGTCGGCTGACGGGGCGACGGTGGCCGCGTTGGCGACCCACATCGAAGAGGCCGAACTTGCCGCAGAGAGCAGGTGCGGCGTTTGCGTTCCCGCTTTTTCAACGACCTGCTCATCGCTGCCAGTGAAACCGAGCTGACGCAACACCGCCACGTTCGGGCGTTCCTGCGGCGGAATAACCGCCTGCGGGAAACCGGCATCCGCCAGCGCTTTCATTTTCAACAGCCCCTGCTTCGCCGCCAGCTTCGGGTTGGAGACCTGAAAGCGGTGCTTCGTCGAGGCTTCATTACCAAAAGAGAGACCGGCGTAGTGGTGCGTCAGCCCCACCAGCCCGTCAAAGTTGACTTCACGCGCTTTCATGACGTTCCCCTCCGGTAAAGTCCAGCCCCGGATTAAGCGTTTCCGGCAGCGTCAGCGCCGGGCTTTCCAGGCTCGCCATCGGCCATGCGCAGTAATCCGCGGCATACCACGCACTGGCGCGATGGTTGCCCGACGCGCCCACGCCGCCGAACGGTGCGGTGCTCGCGGCACCGGTCAGCGGTTTGTTCCAGTTCACAATCCCCGCACGCGCTTCCAGCAGCAGCTGTTCAAACTTCTCACGCTGCGGCGAAATCAGTCCGCTCGACAGACCGTAGCGGGTGTTGTTGGCCATTGCGATGGCGCTGTCAAAATCGTCATAACGCCAGACGCAGAGCAGCGGACCAAAGACCTCTTCATCCGGCACGTTGCTCGCCCCGCTCATCTCAACGATGCCCGGCGTCAGCAGCGAGGTACCCGGCTGAACCTGCTTCGGTTCGAGCAGGGTTTTCGCCCCGCGAGCGACGTGGTCCTGCCAGGCCTTCAGCACGTTTTGCGCGGCCTGCTCGGAAATCAGCCCACCGATAAACGGCTGCGGGTCGGCATCCCACGCGGCGGGCACCAGACGCGCACTCACCTCAACCAGACGTTTAAGGAACGCATCCCCCTGCGCGCCCCGTTTCACCAGCAGACGGCGGGCACAGGTGCAGCGCTGTCCGGCGGTAATAAAAGCAGACTGAATCGTCAGGTGCACCGCGGCATCGATATCATCAGGATCTTCCACGATCAGCGGGTTGTTGCCGCCCATCTCGAGGGCGAGGATTTTTTCCGGCTGCCCCGCCAGCTGGCGATGCAGTTGATAGCCCGTCCCGGCGCTGCCGGTAAACAGCAGGCCGTCGATATCGCTCAGCGCGCTCAGCGCCTGACCGGTTTCACGCCCGCCCTGCACCAGATTCAGCACGCCCGGCGGCAGGCCCGCCTGTTCCCACAGCTTAACCACCGCCTCGCCGGTGAACGGCGTTAACTCACTCGGCTTGAAAATAACGGTGTTGCCCGCCAGCAGCGCCGGCACGATGTGGCCATTCGGCAGATGCCCCGGGAAGTTGTACGGACCAAACACCGCCAGCACGCCGTGCGGACGGTGGCGCAGCGTGGCCGCGCCGTCCGGCATCTCGGTATGCTGCTCGCCGGTGCGGGTGTGGTAGGCCTTCACTGAAATGGCGATTTTATTGATCATCGCCGTCACTTCCGTAGCCGCTTCCCAGCGCGGTTTACTGGTTTCAGAGGCAATAATGCGCGTCAGCTCGGCTTTGTTCGCCTCCAGCAGCCCGGCGAACTTTTCAACAAGCGCCTGGCGCACGGCGAAAGGCTGTTTTGCCCACGCCGGAAACGCGCGACGGGCGGCATGGCAGGCTTGTTCCACCTGCGCGGCGCTGGCGTCGTTCCCCTTCCAGAGCACCTCTTTACCTACCGGATTGGTTTTTACGCGCTGTTCGCCTTCGCCCGTGACCCAGTCACCGTTAATCCATAATGTCATGCTGTTTTCTCCTCAGGGCAGAGACGCACCAGGCGAACCGTATCGCCGGCGTTACATTTCAGGGCATCCAGTTCTGCAGCCGTCAGTACCAGACGTTCACATTTCGGGTTGGTCCGCACCAGCATGGCGCGGAAGTTGGTGTAATTTTCGTTCGCCACCAGGCACGCCGGCCAGTCACCCGGCGCGGGCTGACCTTCGGCAACTTCAACCAGCCGGCTTTTACGGATCGCACGGACGCGGTCGATATCGCACTCAAGCGTTGGCCCACCGTCAAAGATGTCCACATAGTTACGGTAGCGGAAGCCCTCTTTCTCCAGCACCGCGCGGGCAGGCGCGGTTTGCGGATGGACTTCGCCGATCACCGCCTGCGCTTCCGGCGTTAAGAAATGGGTGTAAATAGGATGCTTCGGCATCAGCTCAGCGATAAAGGCTTTCTGACCGGTGCCACACAGGTAGTCCGCCCGGCTGAACTCCATCGAGAAGAAGCGCTCGCCCAGGCTCTCCCAGAACGGCGAGTAGCCTTTGTCGTCGATCACGCCGCGCATCTCCGCAACCACTTTTTCGTTGAAGCGATCGCGGAAGGCGGCCATAAACAGAAAGCGCGATTTGGAGAGCAGATAGCCGTTGCCCTCTTTGCGCCACGCCGGGTCGAGGAACAGCGTGCAGAGCTCGCTGGCGCCCGTGTGGTCATTACAAAGAAACAGCGTCGGCAGCGCGTTATAGACGTTCAGCTCTTTCGAGGCATGTACCATGGTGCCAACGCGGTAGTTGTACCACGGGTCGTTAAGCCCCACGGCCACTTCAATGGCGCAGATCCCGGCCACGGTTCCCGTGGTGGTGTCTTCCAGCACGAACACATATCCCTGTTCGCTTTTTGGCAACGTCCCCTGCCAGGTTTGCAGGGCGCGCTCAATGCGCGCCGACAGCGTTTTTTCATCGGCAGGAAGCGAGGTCAGCCCGCCTCCCGTCTTACCGGCAAGCTGCATGAGCCCGGCGAGATCGCCGCGCTCAACGGGACGGATGACCATCATGATGACACCCCGGACTTCACCTGTTCACACGCCAGCGCAAAACGGTCCAGACCGGTTTGCACCTCTTCCTCGCTGACAATCAGCGCAGGAGCAAAACGCACCACGTTGGCACCGGCAATCAGGACCATCACGCCCATTTTTGCCGCTTCCTGTGAAATAAGTTTAGCTTTTCCGGCAAACTCAGCGGTGAGCTCACAGCCAATTAACAGCCCCAGACCGCGAATTTCTTTAAACAGCCCCGTTTTGCTGTTGATGGCATTCAGACGCTCAACAAACCAGTCGTGACGCTGCTTAACGCCTTTCAACACCTCTGGGGTATTAATAATGTCGAGAACCTGCCCGGCGACGGCGGTGGCCAGCGGGTTGCCGCCGTAAGTGGTGCCATGGGTGCCCACGGTCATCACGCTGGCGAATTTATCGGTGGTCAGCATCGCCCCAATCGGGAAGCCGCCGCCCAGCGCTTTGGCAGTAGAAATCACGTCAGGCGTAACGCCGTAGTGCATATAGGCATACAGCTCACCGGTACGGCCCACGCCGGTCTGCACTTCATCGAAAATCAGTACCGCATTGTGACGATCGCACAGCTCACGCAGCCCCTGCAGGAACGCTTTTTGTGCCGGAAGAACGCCGCCCTCACCCTGCATCGGCTCGACAATTACCGCACAGGTGGTGTCGTTGATCAGTTCGCTGGCGGACTGCAGATCGTTATAAATACCGTGACGGATATCCGGCGGCAGCGGTGCGAAATCCTGCGAGTAAGCAGGCTGGCCGCCCGCGCTGACGGTAAAGAGCGTGCGCCCGTGGAAGGCATTTTTAAACGCCACGATACCGCTCTTGTGGGCACCAAACTTGTCGTGGGCATATTTGCGAGCCAGCTTCAGCGCCGCTTCGTTGGCTTCCGCCCCTGAGTTACAGAAAAAGACTTTTTCGGCAAACGTCGCGTCGATCAGCTTTTTCGCCAGGCGCAGCGCGGGCTCGTTGGTAAAGCCGTTGCCGGTATGCCAGAACTTCGCCGCCTGGTCATTCAGCGCCTGACGCAGCGCCGGGTGCGCATGGCCCAGCGCGTTCACCGCAATCCCACCCGCAAAGTCGATATACTCTTTACCCTGCTGATCCCACAGGCGCGAGCCTTCCCCACGAACCGGAATAAAAGCCGCCGGAGCGTAAACCGGCATCATCCATTCATCGAAATTTTCACGCGTAATTGACAGAGACATAGCGACCTCATCCGGTAAATAAAAGGTTATTTGAATGTTAAATAATTGAGTGTTTGCACTGTGAATGTAGATTGCAGCCTTCGTGCCAGCCAGCGATAAAAATGCATAAACGGGTTGGATGAACAGAATATCAATGAGTTACAATATGGAGTTATTCACTGTTAATGCATAAAAAGTGAATATTTTTACGACAAGCGGCGCTTTGCCGCATGAAAATCAGAAAGAGTATGCACAAGCCAAATATAATTCTGGAATTGTGATCGCTCGCGAAATTTATCGGCCATTTACGCCCTGTTTGAGGGCGATGCGCGTCAGAATGGTGCAAATATTGCACCACCGGCATTATCTGTCGCAGTTATTGGTCGAAGCCGGTAACAGTTGACGCAAATTCTGCTACCATCCTTGCACTATTCACCTTGCACTGGCAGCGACTATGAAATTTGTCTCTTTTAATATCAACGGCCTGCGTGCCCGCCCTCATCAGCTTGAAGCTATCGTTGAGCAACATCAGCCGGATGTGATCGGCCTGCAGGAGACCAAGGTCCACGACGACATGTTCCCTCTCGAAGAGGTGGCGAAACTCGGTTATAACGTCTTTTACCACGGTCAGAAAGGTCACTATGGCGTCGCGCTGCTGACCAAAGCGCCGCCGGTTTCCGTACGCCGCGGCTTCCCCGGTGACGGTGAAGAAGCCCAGCGCCGCATCATCATGGCGGAAGTGCCTTCTGCACTCGGCAATATCACGGTCATTAACGGCTATTTCCCGCAGGGTGAGAGCCGTGACCACGAGACAAAATTCCCGGCCAAAGCGAAGTTTTATCAGGATCTGCAGGACTTCCTGACAACCGAACTCAAAAAAGAGAATCCGGTGCTGATCATGGGCGACATGAATATCAGCCCGACGGATCTCGATATCGGTATTGGCGAAGAGAACCGCAAGCGCTGGTTGCGTACCGGCAAATGCTCTTTCCTGCCGGAAGAGCGTGAGTGGATGGAGCGCCTGCTGGGCTGGGGCCTGGTGGATACCTTCCGCAATGCCAACCCGGAAACGCAGGACCGCTTCTCCTGGTTCGACTATCGCTCAAAAGGCTTTGACGACAACCGTGGCCTGCGCATCGATCTTCTGCTGGCCAGTGCACCGCTGGCAGAACGCTGCATCGAAACCGGGATCGACTACGATATCCGCAGCATGGAAAAGCCGTCCGATCATGCGCCAGTGTGGGCGACCTTCAAGCTGTAATGACGCGTGAACAGTCGAAAAATCCTTCTCCTGTGCGCCCTTCTGGGCGCATTTATTCTGACGTTTGTTCTGCTTCCGCCGGGTACACTCTCTCTGGAAGAGATTAAAACGCATCAGCAGGCGTTACTCGCCCACGTCGACCACGCGCCGCTGCAGAGCGCCATGATCTTTTTTGCGCTCTATGTGCTGGTTTCCGCCCTGTCGATACCGGGTGCAGCGATACTGACCCTGCTGGGTGGGACGCTGTTTCCCCTGGGAGAAGGCATCGTGCTGGTCTCATTTGCCTCGACGCTCGGGGCGACGCTTGCGATGCTCGCCAGCCGTTATCTGCTGCGTGAGTGGGTCCAACAGCGATTTGCTCAGCAGATGAAAACGGTTAACGCTGGCATGACGCATGACGGTGCGGGCTATCTTTTTGCCCTGCGCCTGATGCCGCTGTTTCCGTTTTTTCTGGTGAATTTGCTGATGGGGCTGACCCGCATGGGGGTATTCCGCTACTGGTGGGTGAGCCAGGTGGCGATGCTGCCCGCGACGGTTGTCTTTCTGAACGCCGGGCGCGAACTGGGAAAAGTGGCATCGCTTCGCGATATTTTGTCGCCGGGCATGGTATTCGCCTTTACACTACTGGGGTTATTACCGCTGGTCACGCGCCAGCTCTTTTCCCGTTACACCCCCTTGTCTAAAAAGTGAGGCATTATGCGCCGTGTGCGTTTTTGCGCGTTTCTGACCGGCCTGCTGCTGGCAGCCCCCCTCTGTGCTGCCGACAGCTGGCAGGCAACCCAACAACAGGCCAAAGGCCAGACCGTCTGGTTTAACGCCTGGGGCGGCGACCCGGCGGTCAACCGCTATCTGGAGTGGGTCAGCGGTGAGATACAAACGCACTATGCCATTACCCTTAAGATCGTCCCGCTGGCGGACGCTGCCGACGCGGTAAAACGCATTCAGACGGAAGCCGCAGCAGGGCGTAAGAGCAACGGCTCCGTCGATCTGTTGTGGGTCAACGGTGAAAATTTCCGCACGTTAAAAGAGGCTAACCTGCTGCTGAGCGGATGGGCACAGACGCTGCCGAACTGGCGCTATGTCGATACCCGCAAACCCGTTACCGAAGACTTTGCGGTGCCCACCGACGGGGCGGAATCGCCGTGGGGCGGCGCACAGCTGACCTTTATCGCCCGCAAAGGCAGCATGCCAGCGCCACCGGCGGATCCGCAGGCGCTGCTGGCTTACGCACAGCAGCATCCGGGTAAGATGAGCTACCCTCGCCCACCCGATTTTACCGGCACGGCATTCCTTGAGCAGCTGCTGCTGGCGCTCACCGCTCGTCCACAGGCGCTGCAAAAAGCGCCCGATGATACCTTTGCCCAGGTGACCGCGCCGCTGTGGGATTATCTCGACACACTCCATCCCCTGCTGTGGCGCGAAGGAAAAGATTTCCCGCCCTCACCTGCCCGGATGGATGCCCTGCTTGCCAGCGGCAGTCTGAACCTGTCGCTGACATTTAACCCGGCCCATGCGCAGCAAAAAGTCGCCCGCGGCGAACTGCCCGCCGACAGCTACAGCTTTGGTTTCCACGGCGGAACGATCGGTAACGTCCATTTTGTGGCGATTCCGGCCAACGCCCGCGCCAGCGCAGGCGCGAAGGTGGTCGCCAATTTCCTGCTCTCGCCGCAGGCGCAGATCCGCAAAGCTGACCCCGCCGTCTGGGGCGACCCAAGCGTGCTGGATGCCAGGGCGCTGCCTGACAATGAAGCAACGCGCTTGCAGGCCTATACGCCTCAGGGGCTACCGAAGGTGCTTGCAGAGCCGCAGTCCGGCTGGGTGAACGCGCTGGAGCAGGAATGGCTGCGTCGTTACGGCACCCGCTAAGCGGGCTGGTCTGGCTGGCGATGGCGGTTATCTATCTGCCGATCCTGCCCGCTGGCGCCATGCTGTTAGCCCCGGCGTTTTCTGCGGCAAACTGGCAGAGGCTGCTGGACGACCCGCAGCTTCCACAGGCGGCCCTCGCCACGCTGGTCTCAACGCTCATCGCCACGCTGGGCGCGTTGCTGATTGCCCTGATTTTCGTCAGTCTTTTCTGGCCCGGCAAACGCTGGCGACGTCTCACCACGCGCCTGCCGTGGCTGCTGGCGATCCCGCACGTGGCGTTTGCCACCAGCGCGTTACTGCTGTTTGCCGAGGGCGGGCTGTTCTATCAGCTCTGTACCGTCTGTACGGCTCCCTTTGACCGCTATGGCGTTGGGCTGGGGCTGACGCTCGCCGTAAAAGAGAGCGCGTTTGTGCTGTGGGCAATTTACGCCGTACTGCCGGAAAAACGGCTGGCACAGCAGAAGATCGTCCTGCGAACCTTCGGGTACGGGCGGTTTCAGATACTTAACTGGCTGATCCTCCCGGCGATCGCCCCTCTCCTCGGCGCGGTGATGCTGGCGGTACTGGCGTGGTCGCTGTCGGTTGTGGATGTGGCGATCGTTCTCGGCCCCGGAAATCCGCCTACCCTGGCCGTGCTGGCCTGGCAGTGGCTGAGCCAGGGCGATGCCGGGCAGCAGGTGAAAGGGATGCTGCTGTGTCTGGTTCTGCTTTTGCTGCTGGCTGCGCTGGCCGCCCTGGGGTACGGCTTCTGGAAGGCATGGCGCCGCACGGTTGCCGACCTCACCGGGACGCGCCGCCGATCTCAGCGCATTCTGCCTGAACGTGCAGTAAGCGGGTTTCTGCCCGCATGCGGCGTCCTGTGCGCTGCGGTGCTGCTGATGCTGGCGCAGCGGGACGACGTGGGCCCTGTGGGGAACAGCCTCTCCTTCGGCCTGCTGTCGAGCCTGCTCGGTCTGGTCGTCAGCGCGCTCTGGCTGGAATGGGGACCGCAGCGCGGCACAGTGTGGGTATGGTCTCCGCTTGCCCTTCCGGCGCTGCCGCTCGTCACCGGCCAGTATACGATTGCGTTGCAGCTGGGGCTCGACGGGCAGTATGCCGCCGTGCTCTGGAGCCATCTGCTGTGGGTGTTACCGTGGATGCTGCTGGTGCTGCAACCTGCCTGGCGCCGGATCGATCCCCGGCTTATCCTTACCGCCAGAACGCTGGGCTGGCGACGGACAAAAATCTTCTGCCTGCTGAAATGTCCGCTGCTGATACGCCCTGCGCTGCTGGCCTTTGCCACCGGTTTTTCCGTCAGCATGGCGCAGTACATGCCAACGCTGTGGCTGGGCGCAGGGCGTTTCGCCACGCTGACCACCGAAACCGTCGCGCTCAGCAGCGGGGGCAGCATTCCGGTTCTGGCAAACCGGGCGCTGGGGTTACTGCTGGTTACGGGGGCCGTGTTTGGTCTTGCCGCCCTGCTATCCCGGTTCGTGGGCCACTACCGCCAGGGATTACGTTAATGTTGCAGGTAAAAAATCTCACCATCGAACCGCTGTTCCGTGAGGTCAATTTTTGCGTGCCCCGCGGGGAGATAGTCACCCTGATGGGTCCCTCCGGCAGCGGAAAATCGACCCTCTTTGCCTGGATGGTCGGCGCGTTGTCAGACGATTTTCAGGCGCGTGGCGAACTGTGGCTCGACGCGCGTCGCTGCGACGCCCTTCCCGTGGAATCCCGCGGGCTGGGTATTCTCTTTCAGGACGCGCTATTGTTCGAGACATTCAGCGTCGGGCAAAATCTGCTGCTGGCGTTGCCTGAGCGGATCGTCGGAGGCGCGCGTCGGGAAGCGGTCGAGCAGGCGCTGGACTCCGCCGGTCTGGGCGGCCGTTACGCCAGCGATCCGGCAACCCTCTCCGGCGGGGAGCGCGCCCGGGTCAGCCTGTTGCGGGCCCTGCTCGCGGAGCCGCAGGCGCTGCTGCTGGATGAACCGTTCAGCCGCCTCGATAAAACGCTACGGGCCTCATTTCGGCAATGGGTATTTGACGCCATTCGCGCACGCGATATTCCGGTGGTGCTGGTCACCCACGATGAGGACGATATTCCGCCCGGCGGCGAGCTGATTGAGATTTCTCGCTGGCAATAATGTGCTAACGCAATGTTTTCCATGACGGGAGAGACGACAATGCCCCCCTCTTTTACTGACGTCAGGTTATTCGATGAAACGTGTTTCTCAACTGACCGCGCTGGCCCTGCTCTGCGGCCTCGCCTCTTTTTCCTCTCTGGCCGCTGATATGCCCAACGCGATGACTCTGTCCCAGCTTCAGGCACAGCACGGCACGCCTGTCGACACCCGCGCCAGCGCCTTCTATAACGGCTGGCCGCAAACGCTCAGCGGTCCCTCCGGGCATGAACCCTCCGCACTTAATCTGTCAGCCGCCTGGCTGGACGCGATGAGCGACGAGGAGATTGCGCTGTGGGCCAAACAGCATCAGCTTACCCCCACGACGACTATCGCGCTGTACGGGGACGCGCGCGATAACCAGGCGGTGAGAGCCCGTCTGGAGAAAGCTGGATTCCATTCTGTTTCGCTGCTCAGCGATGCCCTGCAGACGCCCGAGCGCCTTCAGCGCCTGCCCCATTTCGAACAGCTCGTCTACCCGCAGTGGATCCATCAGCTTCAGCAGGGTAAACCAGTGGTTGCCGCACCGGAGGGTGACTGGAAAGTGATTGAGGCCGCCTGGGGCGTGCCGAAGTTTTATCTGCTGAATCACATTCCCGGCGCGGGCTATATCGACACCAACGAAGTGGAGAGCGAGCCCCTATGGAATAAAGTCTCCGACGATAAGCTGAAAGCGATGCTGGCGAAGCACGGGATCCGTCACGACACCACCGTCATTTTGTATGGCCGTGACGTCTACGCCGCCGCGCGCGTGGCGCAGATTATGCTCTATGCGGGGGTGAAAGATGTGCGCCTTCTCGATGGCGGCTGGAAGGCGTGGTCAGATGCCAACCTTCCGGTTGAGCGCGGTACGCCAGCGAAGGTGACGCCGGCCCCTGATTTTGGCGCGCCGATCCCCGGTCAGCCGCAGCTGATGGTTGATATGGCGCAGGCACGCGGGATGCTGCACCGTCAGGATGCCTCCCTGGTCAGCATTCGTTCGTGGCCGGAGTTCATCGGCGAAACCAGCGGCTACAGCTACATCAAGCCCAAAGGTGACATTGCCGGTGCCCGCTGGGGCCACGCCGGCAGCGATGCCACCCACATGGAAGATTTTCATAACCCGGATGGCACCATGCGCACAGCTGACGATATTGCCGCCATGTGGAAACGCTGGAACATTCTGCCGGAACAACAGGTCGCGTTTTACTGCGGCACAGGCTGGCGAGCGTCTGAAGCCTTCATGTACGCCCGGGCGATGGGCTGGAAGAAAGCCGCGGTCTATGACGGCGGCTGGTACGAATGGAGCAGTCACCCGCAGAACCCGGTCTCCACCGGCGAGCGCGGGCCCGACAGCGCCCGCTAAGCGTGACGTGATTTAAGCGTCACGTACCCGCTCCAGATGCGCGTTGTGGTGGTCAGCCAGCACAGCGCGCCAAATACCCACGCCAACAACGCAAAGTGCGCCGGAAACAGGCAGCACAGCACAAACAGCGCGATGGTCTCTGTCCCTTCCGTTAACCCGCCGAGGTAATAAAACGACTTATGCGCATAGCCGGGGTTGTCAATGTCGTGCTTCGCGGCCAGCGCCGCAAACGCCAGAAAAGTGCTGCCGGTGCCGATAAACGCAAAAAGCAGCCAGGCGGCAGGCAGCGCATTCTCAGCGGGTGCCGCCAGCGCAAAACCAAACGGCACCAGGGCGTAGAACAGAAAATCGAGCGCGATATCGAGAAATCCCCCTGCGTCCGTCAGCCCTCTCCGACGCGCCAGCGCGCCGTCCAGACCATCCAGCAGGCGGTTGAGAGCAATAGCGACCAGCGCCGCCGGGTACCAGCCAAGGGCCAGAAACGGCAGCGCCAGCACGCCGATGGCAAACCCGGTCAGGGTTAATCCGTCGGGGGTGATGCCCGGCTTATCCAGTACGGACACCAGTCGATTCAGTGTCGGTTTTATCCGCGGGTGCAGGTGGCGATCAAGCATGAGGCGTCTCGTTAAACGTGGCACACAGGCCCTGAGCCGGAATATCCAGGGCGGCATTGAAGCGGGCAGAGAGATTCTGAAACGCAATGAGCGCCGTCATCTCGGTAATCGCGTCGTCCGTGAAGTAATGTTTCAGCGCCGTTCGGATGGCCTCATCCGCCCGAGGCGGCGTGGCGGTCACCGCCTCGGCGTAGGCCAGCGCCGCACGCTCCTGGCTCGTGAACAGCGCGGAGTCTTGCCAGTTGCTCACGGCCTGAACTTTATCCAGCGCCCCACAGCGTTCGGCCAGCCGCAGGCTATTGGCATCGATACAGAAAGCGCAGTGGCAAAGTTGCGATACCCGCGTCATGAGCAGCGAGCGCAGCACGGGCGTCAGGCGCGCGTGACGACGCTCCAGAAAACCGACAAACAGCGCCACCAGCCAGAAAAGACGCGGCATACGTCCCCACCAGCGCGTGGGGTTTAGCACGGCGCCAAAATGTTTTTTCTGCATGGCGGCAATCGGTTTTAAACTCGCCGGAAGGGTTGGGATGGGGTCGACCCAGGTGTACGTCTCTTTCACCGGATTCTCCTGATGGCTGGACTCTGACAAAGGGCACGATAATATGGTGTTTTTCGTTATTAAGTATTGACGCCCATGCTAAAAACAGTCGATGTCGTTGCGGCCATCATCGAAAAAAACGGCAACATTTTACTGGCACAGCGCCCTGCTCACGCTGACCAACCAGGGATGTGGGAATTCGCCGGCGGAAAGGTGGAAGCTGGCGAAACACAACCGGAGGCGCTTATCCGCGAACTGCAGGAAGAACTCGGTATTGTGGCCCTTCCGGGCCAGTATGTCGCCAGCCACCAGCGGGAGGTCTCGCAGCGGTTGATCCACCTGCATGCCTGGCACGTGCCCGCTTTTAGCGGCGAGCTCACGGCGCACTACCACAGCGCGCTGGTGTGGTGTACGCCAGAAGAGGCGTTCAGCTACCCCTTAGCCCCGGCCGATATTCCGCTGCTGGAAGCGTTTATTGTTTTACGCGACGCCAGACCAGCGGGTTCGTGCTGATGGCGCGCTCATCGCGCTGGCACTGCAGCAGCACGCCGTCCGCCTTCACCACCGCCCCTTCGGAATAGTTCTGATCCTGATAGATGCAGCACTGGTTACAGGGCTGCGCTCTCTGGCCGCTGGAACTAAAGACCTCAGGCGGGACATTCACTTCCACATCCGGGCGAATACGGTCAGCCTGCGCGCCGGCCGAGAACATCAAACATAACGCGGTGAATACATAACGGTTCATAGACTTATCTTCCTGTCGTGTCCTGATAAAGACTATAACGGTTAATCCACGCGGAACCTTTAATTTATCTCACCATCGCTTTTTGTTATGACCCGGCCCGGGTCATTAATTTCCCTTTCGGCATGAATTTCTGCTTGCTTCACAAAGCGGTGCGGGTGGTATAGTCAAAAAAACAACACAAATTGCATAAGCAATAGACACAAATAACTATAAGAGGTTCTTATATCTATGGATCAGACACGCTCTCTGGAAAGTTTCCTTGCCCATGTTCAGCAGCGCGACCCGCATCAAAGCGAGTTCGCCCAGGCCGTTCGTGAAGTGATGACCACCCTGTGGCCCTTCCTTGAAGAAAATCCACGTTATCGTCAGCTGTCTCTGCTTGAGCGCCTGGTTGAACCAGAGCGCGTTATCCAGTTTCGCGTGACCTGGGTGGACGATCGTAATCAGGTTCAGGTTAACCGCGCGTGGCGCGTGCAGTTTAACTCCGCCATCGGGCCGTTTAAGGGCGGGATGCGTTTCCACCCCTCCGTTAACCTGTCGATTCTCAAATTCCTCGGCTTCGAGCAAACCTTTAAAAATGCGCTGACCACCCTGCCGATGGGTGGCGGTAAAGGCGGAAGTGATTTCGATCCCAAAGGCAAAAGCGAAGGCGAAGTGATGCGTTTCTGTCAGGCGCTGATGACCGAACTCTACCGCCACCTTGGCCCGGATACCGACGTGCCAGCGGGAGATATCGGCGTCGGAGCCCGCGAAGTGGGCTTTATGGCAGGGATGATGAAAAAGCTCTCTAACAACAGCGCCTGCGTCTTCACCGGCAAAGGGTTGTCCTTCGGCGGCAGCCTGATCCGCCCGGAGGCCACGGGCTACGGCCTGGTCTATTTCACTGAGGCGATGCTCAAGCGCCACGGCCTGGGCTTTGAAGGGATGCGCGTGGCGGTGTCCGGCTCCGGTAACGTGGCGCAGTATGCTATCGAAAAAGCGATGCAGTTTGGCGCCCGCGTGGTGACGGCATCAGACTCCCGAGGCACGGTGGTGGATGAAGCCGGTTTTACGGCGGAAAAGCTGGCACGCCTGTGCGCAATCAAAGCCAGCCGCGATGGCCGTCTCGCCGACTATGCCGCAGAGTTTGGCCTGACCTGGCTGGAAGGCAAACAGCCGTGGAGCGTGCCGGTGGATATCGCCCTGCCGTGCGCCACGCAGAACGAACTGGATGTGGACGCCGCGCGGACATTAATTAGCAATGGCGTGAAGGCGGTGGCCGAAGGGGCCAATATGCCAACCACCATCGAGGCGACCGATCTGTTCCTGGAAGCGGGCGTGCTGTTTGCGCCGGGCAAAGCCGCCAACGCAGGCGGCGTGGCGACCTCCGGTCTGGAGATGGCGCAAAACGCCGCGCGTCTCGGCTGGAAAGCGGAGAAAGTGGATGCGCGTCTGCACCATATCATGCTGGATATTCACCACGCCTGCGTGGAATACGGCGGAGAGGCGTCGCAAACCAACTACGTGCGCGGCGCGAATATCGCCGGGTTCGTCAAGGTGGCGGATGCGATGATTGGGCAGGGTGTGATTTAAGCAATCGCTGCGTTTTCAACCTGTAGGCCCGGTAAGCGTTAGCGCCACCGGGCTTTTTTCAGGCCGCAGAACTGTTTTCGCCGGGTGGCGGCTACGCCTTACCCGGCCTACGGTTTAAGAGGCTGGCGCGCTCTTTTTCTTTTTAAACGGTTTCTTCGCACCGCTCCCCGGTGCCACCATTCCTCTGAACCGCTTCACCGGCGTGCTGCGCGCCTGATCGATCAGCTGATAAAGCGTCCCCACCAGCGGCTGCATAAAGTCCTGATAACGACACTGCTTTTCGCTGATCTGCGTCAGCACCGATTCCCAGTGCGCGGTCATGTCCGGCCTTGCGGCCAGCTCCGGCAGGGAATGAATCAGGGCGCGTCCCGGCTCAGTCGAATGGATATAGCGTCCTTTTTTCTCCAGGAAACCGCGTTTAAACAGCAGCTCGATGATTCCGGCACGGGTCGCTTCGGTGCCCAGACCGTCGGTGGCGCGCAGGATCTTCTTCAGATCTTTATCCTGCACAAACCGGGCGATCCCGGTCATCGCCGACAGCAGCGTCGCATCGGTGAAATGGCGCGGCGGCTGCGTCTGGCGCTCAACCACTTCCCCTTTCTCGCACAGCAGCTCGTCGTCTTTAGCCACCACCGGCAGCGGCGTGCCGTCGTTCTCTTCGTCGCGCTCTTTACTGCCAAGCAGGGTGCGCCAGCCCGCTTCCGCGAGGAAGCGCGCTTTGGCGACAAACTTGCCTTTGGCAATGTCCAGTTCGATAACGCATTTGCGGAACACCGCATCCGGGCAGAACTGCATCAGGTACTGACGGGCGATCAGGTTATAGACCTTCGCTTCGTTATCCGTCAGGTTAACGCTGCTGGCGCGGGCCGTCGGGATAATCGCGTGGTGGGCATCCACCTTCTTATCATCCCAGCAGCGGTTGTGAGTGTCCGGGTTCACCGCTGGCTGCGGCAGCAGATCCGGCGCGTGGACGCTAATGGCGTTCATCACCGCGTGGCGTCCGGCAAAATGCTCTTCCGGGAGGTAACGGCTGTCCGAACGCGGATAGGTGATGAGCTTGTGGGTTTCATACAGCTTCTGGCAGATGTCCAGCACGTTCTGCGCGCTAAGTCCAAAGCGCTTCGCGGCCTCAATCTGCAGGGCAGAAAGTGAAAACGGCAGCGGAGCGGGTTCTGATTCCCGTTTATCGTTATAGCTGGTCACGATGGCCGGTTGCCCGGTGATGCGGTTAACCACATGCTCCGCCAGCGGACGATGCAGCAAACGCCCCTCTTCATCCTGATACGATTCGCAGGCATCGCTCGGCTGCCAGACAGCGGTAAAGCGCTCCTCTTTCGGGGTGACGATATGCGCTTTCACTTCAAAGAAATCTTTGGCGACGAAATTCTCAATCTCTTCGTCGCGACGCACCACCAGCCCCAGCACCGGCGTCTGCACGCGGCCCACGGAGAGCACGCCCTGATAGCCAGCGTTACGCCCAAGGATGGTGTAGGCGCGGGTCATGTTGATGCCGTACAGCCAGTCCGCACGCGCGCGGGCCAGCGCGGAGACGCACAGCGGGATAAACTCGCTGTTGGCGCGCAGACGCGAGATCGCACGCTCAACGGCCTGCGGGTTGAGGTCGTTAATCAGGCAGCGTTGTACCTGCTGGCGCTTTTCCGGTGCCAGCTCCAGGTAGTCCAGCACTTCATCCACCAGCAGTTGCCCTTCCCTGTCCGGGTCACCCGCGTGCACGATCTCAGCCGCTTCATGCAGGAAGCGCTTGATCACGTTGAGCTGTTTGGTGACCGAAGGTCGGGGCTGCAGGCGCCATTTTTCGGGCACGATGGGCAAATCATTCAGATTCCAGCGGGCGTAGCGGCTGTCATAGACATCCGGCTGCGCCTGCTCAAGCAGGTGACCAATACACCAGGTGACCACCTGCCCGTTACCGCATTCAATAAAGCCGTCGCCTTTGCGATGCGGTTTAGGCAGCACATCGGCGATGGCTCGTGCCAGACTCGGCTTTTCGGCAATAAACAACCGCATCGAATTAACGAATCTCAATCATCGGTCGGCCACCGCGTGCGGTCACCAGCTCGCCGATCGCCGTCAGGGTAATGCCAAACTCGGCTGCCGTCGCCTGAACTTCGGCTTCGGACTCCGGCGTAACCGCCAGCAGCAGACCGCCGGAAGTTTGCGGATCGCACAGCAGGTTGCGCCATTCTTCAGGCATTTCTCCCATCAGATGACCGTAGCTGGCGAAGTTGCGCTGGGTACCGCCCGGGACTGCGCCCTGAGCAATGTACTCTTCCACGCCTGGCAGTTTCGGCACGTCCTGATACCAGACCTGCGCCTGCACGCCCGCCCCCTGACACACTTCGGAGAGGTGTCCCAGCAGACCAAAACCGGTCACGTCGGTCATCGCCTTCACGCCGTCAATATTGGCGAAAGCGGCACCCGCGAGGTTCATCTGGCACATGACTTCTGTCGCCAGCCCCTGGTGCTCTGGTTTCAGCAGGGATTTTTTCTCGGCAGTAGTCAGCACGCCAATGCCCAGCGGCTTGGTGAGGAACAGCTTGCAGCCCGCCTGCGCGGTGCTGTTACGCTTCACGCGCTCGGTCGGCACCACACCGGTGACGGCCAGCCCGAAGATAGGCTCCGGCGCATCAATCGAGTGACCACCGGCCAGCGCAATCCCCGCCTGCTGACAGGCGAAACGCCCGCCATCTATCACCTCGCGGGCAACTTCTGGCGGGATGGTGTTGATCGGCCAGCCCAGAATAGCGATCGCCATAATCGGTTTGCCGCCCATGGCGAAGATATCGCTGATTGCGTTGGTGGCCGCAATACGCCCGAAGTCGAACGGGTTGTCGACGATCGGCATAAAGAAGTCGGTGGTGCTGATAATGCTGGTGCCGTTACCCAGGTCATAAACCGCTGCATCGTCACGCGTTTCGTTGCCGACAAGCAGGTTCGGGTCGACAAACTTCGCCTGTTCGCTGTGCAGGATGGTCTCCAGCACTTTCGGGGAAATTTTACAACCGCAACCGGCTCCGTGGCTGTACTGCGTTAAACGAATGGTTTGCTCGCTCATGGACGTCTCCTGTCATCTCAATCGCGCTATGGTAGCGCTCATTCCATAAAGAGGTAAGTATGACTGTCTGAATTCTGCGGCAGATGCTCAGAATCCAGACAGTTTAGCGTGCGTTATCAGAAACGGCTGACGAAAGGCGTGGTGTCCGGCACGCTGATAGTGCTGGAGGCTTTGAGCTGCGGGGTACCGAGATAGAGGAAACCGACAATTTTGTCATGCTCGCCGCAGCCAAAACCGTCACGGACCGCCGGGCTTTCGGTCAGCGGACCGGTGCGCCAGATGCCGTTGAAGCCTTGCGCGACAGCGGCCATTTGCATCGCCATCACGGCGCAGCCGGCAGACATTTCCTGTTCCCAGACCGGCACCTTATGATCAGCCTGGCATTTTGCCACGACAGCGATGATCATCGGGGCGCGGAACGGAGCATTACGCGCCTTGTCGATACCTTTCTCATCCTGCCCTGCGGCCACCGCGCCCTGCTCCAGCAGTTGGCTGAAACGATCGCGGCCTTCGCCTTCAATCACAAAGAAGTGCCACGGCTGCAGAGTGCCATGATCGGGCGCACGCATACCGGCACGCAGAATGTTCTCCAGCTGTTCGCCCGCCGGGGCCGGTTCGGCCAGACGTGAAGCGCTACGGCGGTTAACAAGCAGTTCGAGTGCATCCATTGGTTAACTCCTTTCTTGAAATTTACTCACAAAATTAACACGACGGCAGATTTTGTTACAGCCTGGCAGGCGATTCCTGCTGACAAGTGGCGGTTGGGTCATTACGATAACCCAACATTACCGTCCAGTGGCGACGGAAACAGTCATTTTCTGGTTAGGGAGAATACATGCGAACCCTTTGGCGAATCTTTGCCGGTTTCTTTAAATGGACGTGGCGACTGCTCAACTTCGTCCGCAACCTGGTGATGAACATCTTCTTCATTTTCCTGGTTCTGGTTTGCGCGGGCATCTGGATGCACATCAGTAACGCGAATCAGGCGCAGCATTCGACTCGCGGGGCGCTGTTACTCGATATCACCGGCGTTATTGTTGATAAACCGTCCGCCAGCAGCCGTCTGGGGGTAATCAGCCGCCAGCTGTTTGGCGCGACATCAGACCGTCTGCAGGAAAATTCCCTGTTTGATATTGTCGATACCATTCGTCAGGCCAAAGACGACCGAAACATCACCGGGATCGTGCTGGATCTGAAAGATTTTGCCGGCGGCGATCAGCCTTCCATGCAGTACATCGGTAAAGCGCTGCGCGAATTCCGCGACAGCGGCAAGCCGGTGATTGCCGTGGGCGACAGCTACAGCCAGGGGCAATATTATCTGGCGAGCTTTGCCAATAAGATCTGGCTCTCCCCGCAGGGCACGGTCGATCTGCACGGTTTTGCCACCAACGGGCTGTATTACAAATCGCTGCTCGACAAGCTGAAGGTCACCACCCACGTCTTCCGCGTCGGGACTTATAAATCTGCCGTTGAGCCGTTCATCCGCGATGATATGTCCCCTGCCGCCCGTGAAGCGGACAGCCGCTGGATTGGCGAACTGTGGCAGAACTATCTGGGCACCGTTGCCGCTAACCGCCAGATTACGCCGGAACAGGTGTTCCCTGGCGCACAGGGCGTGCTGGACGGTCTGCGTAAAGTGGACGGTGATACCGCGAAATATGCGCTCGACAACAAACTGGTTGATGCCCTGGGCACCAGCGCCGAGATTGAAAAATCCCTGAGCAAACAGTTTGGCTGGAGCAAAGAGGACAAAAATTACAGCGCCATCAGCATGTACGATTACTCGGCGAAAAAACCGGATGAGAACGGTGACAGCGTCGCGGTGGTCTTTGCCAACGGTGCCATCATGGACGGTGAGGAGACGCCGGGGAACGTGGGCGGTGATACCACGGCATCACAAATCCGCGATGCGCGCCTGGATCCGAAAGTGAAAGCGATTGTGCTACGGGTGAACAGCCCTGGCGGCAGCGTCAGCGCCTCCGAGGTGATCCGCGCTGAACTGGCTGCCGCGCGTGCCGCCGGCAAGCCGGTCGTCGTCTCAATGGGCGGAATGGCCGCCTCCGGGGGGTACTGGATCTCCACTCCCGCTAACTACATCGTGGCTAACCCAAGCACATTGACCGGATCAATTGGCATCTTCGGGGTGATCAACACCGTGGAAAACAGCCTGGATTCTCTGGGCGTGCATACCGACGGCGTGGCGACCTCCCCGCTGGCGGATGTGTCTGTGACAAAATCTCTGCCGCCGGAAGTCTCTGAGATGATGCAGCTCAGCATTGAGAACGGCTATAAACGCTTTATCACCCTGGTGGCGGATTCGCGTAAAAAGACGCCTGAGCAGATCGACCAGATTGCCCAGGGCCACGTCTGGACCGGCCAGGATGCGAAGAGCAACGGTCTGGTCGACAGCCTGGGCGACTTCGATGACGCGGTGAAGAAGGCCGCTGAACTGGCGAAGCTGAAACAGTGGCATGTTGAATACTATCAGGACGAGCCGTCGTTCTTCGATATGGTCATGGACAGCATGTCCGGCTCCGTGCGCGCCATGCTGCCGGAGGCGCTGCAGGCCTATCTGCCTGCGCCCGTCGCCACGGCGGCAAAAGCGATGAAAGCGGAAAGCGATAAGCTCGCGGCCTTTAATGATCCACAAAGTCGTTACGCGTTTTGCCTGACCTGCGCGAACGTCCGTTAAAAACCGTCCCCTCTTCTCGCGAAGAGGGGATTTTTTTCTTTTGAAGAACAAGAACTCACTACCATGCAGAAGAAATCGATTTATGTAGCCTACACTGGCGGTACCATCGGTATGCAACGCTCTGAAAACGGCTATATCCCCGTCTCCGGTCACCTTCAGCGTCAGCTTGCGCTGATGCCAGAATTCCACCGTCCGGAAATGCCTGACTTCACTATCCACGAGTATGAGCCGCTGATGGACTCCTCCGATATGACGCCAGAAGACTGGCAGCACATCGCGGATGACATCAAAGCCCATTACGACCAGTATGACGGTTTCGTGATCCTCCACGGTACCGACACCATGGCTTTTACCGCCTCGGCGCTCTCCTTCATGCTGGAGAATCTGAGCAAGCCGGTTATCGTGACAGGCTCGCAAATTCCGCTTGCGGAGCTGCGCTCCGACGGTCAGATCAACCTGCTGAACTCCCTGTACGTAGCGGCGAATTACCCAATTAACGAAGTGTCGTTGTTCTTTAACAACCGCCTGTATCGCGGCAACCGCACCACCAAAGCCCATGCCGACGGGTTTGACGCATTCGCTTCACCCAACCTTCAGCCGCTGCTGGAAGCCGGTATTCATATTCGTCGTCTGGGAACCCCGCCTGCGCCAAACACCGCAGGCGAGCTGATTGTGCATCCGATCACGCCGCAACCGATTGGCGTGGTCACCATCTACCCGGGGATCTCTGCGGACGTGGTGCGTAACTTCCTGCGTCAGCCGGTGAAAGCGCTGATTCTGCGCTCCTATGGCGTGGGCAATGCGCCGCAGAACGGCGAATTCCTGAAAGAGCTTCAGGAGGCCAGCGAGCGCGGAATTGTAGTGGTGAACCTGACGCAGTGCATGTCCGGTAAAGTCAATATGGGCGGCTATGCCACCGGCAACGCGCTGGCGCATGCGGGGGTGATCAGCGGCTTCGACATGACCGTTGAGGCAACGCTGACTAAACTTCACTATTTACTGAGCCAGGATCTGGATATTCAGTCCATTCGCAGCGCGATGATGCAAAACCTGCGCGGCGAACTGACGCCTGACGAATAAGGAGGTCTCATGAAGCAACGCGCCCTGCTACTGGTCGATTTGCAAAATGATTTCTGCGCGGGCGGTGCGCTGGCCGTCGCCGAAGGTGACAGCACCGTTGACGTGGCCAACACGCTGATTGACTGGTGCAAAGCCCGCGGTGAAGCCGTTGTCGCAAGCCAGGACTGGCACCCGGCGAATCACGGCAGCTTTGCCAGCCAGCATCACGTCGAGCCATTCACTCAGGGAGAACTCGACGGGTTGCCACAAACCTTCTGGCCGGATCACTGCGTACAGCAGACACAAGGCGCGGAGCTGCATCCGCTCCTGAAACAGAAAGCCATCGATGCGGTGTTCCATAAAGGGGAAAACCCGGCTATCGACAGCTACAGCGCGTTTTTTGATAACGGGCATCGCCAGAAAACGGCGCTGGACGCGTGGTTACGTCACCATGAAATCACGGAGTTGATTGTGCTGGGGCTGGCAACCGATTACTGCGTGAAGTTTACCGTGCTGGACGCGCTCCAGTTAGGCTATACCGTCAGCGTCATCACCGATGGTTGCCGTGGGGTGAATATTCAGCCGCAGGACAGTGCCCAGGCGTTTATGGACATGGCCGCGGAAGGTGCGACGCTGTATACGCTCGAAGACTGGCTGGAAACGCAGGCGTAGTCTTTTATGCCGGGTGGCGGCTTCGCCTTACCCGGCAACCCCTCTCCGATCTCCCATAAAGTGAACTCCCTCGCATCCTCAGCGAAGCGGCAATGCTATTCTCATCAGGTTGTTTTTTCGCCACGCCTTTTCCGTGGCGTGGTTAATTTTATTATGTCAAAGAGGAACTTGTATGAAACGTATGCCTTTGCTGGCAGCTTTGCCCCTGCTGTGCGCTTCCGTTGCTTCTGCCAGTAACCTGATGTCCGTAGGCTACTTTAACGGCGGAGGTGACGTCACTGCCGGACCGGGTGGCGACATCAACAAATTAGACGTCCGCCAGATTACGCATCTCAACTACTCATTTGGTCTGATCTATAACGACGAAAAAGACGAAACCAACGCCGCGCTGAAAGACTCGACCAGGCTGCACCAGATCTGGTTATCACCCAAAGTCGCCTCCGACCTCGCATTCATCCCGACCCTGCGCAAACAAAACCCGAACCTTAAGGTCCTGCTCTCCGTCGGCGGCTGGGGCGCACGCGGTTTCTCTGGCGCAGCGGCAACCAAAGAGAGTCGCGCGGTGTTTATCCGCTCCGCGCAGGAGATTGTCGACAAGTACGGTCTGGACGGGATCGATCTCGACTGGGAGTACCCGGTGAATGGCGCATGGGGTCTGGTTGCAAGCCAGCCCGCCGACCGGGATAACTTCACCGCCCTGCTAAAAGAGATGCGCGCTGCCTTCGGAGACAAAAAGCTGGTAACCATTGCGGTGGGCGCCAACGCGGAAAGTCCGAAAAGCTGGGTGGATATCACCGCCATCGCTCCCCTGCTCGACTACATCAACCTGATGACCTACGACATGGCGTACGGAACGCAATATTTCAACGCCAATTTGTATGACTCCAGCACGTGGCCGACGGTGGCCGCTGCAGATAAATACAGCGTCGATTTTGTGGTGAACAATTATCTGGCCGCCGGGCTGAAGCCGCAGCAGATGAACCTTGGGATCGGTTTCTATGGCCGCGTGCCGAAACGCGCCGTGGAGCCGGGCATTGACTGGAGCAAACCCGACGCACAAAAAAATCCAGTTACCCAGCCCTACTTCGGGCCACAGGAGATCGGGTTGTTCAGGTCACTCGGCTATGACCTGACCAAAGATACCTACGTGAAGTACAACGATATCGTGAAAAAGCTGTTGAACGATCCGCAGAAGCGCTTTACAGAGCACTGGGACGACCAGGCGAAAGTGCCGTGGCTCTCGGTGAAGGGTGCCGATGGCAACGCGCTGTTTGCGATTTCGTATGAGAACCCACGTTCCGTTGCCATCAAAGCGGACTATATCAAAGCGAAAGGCCTCGCCGGGGCGATGTTCTGGGAGTATGGCGCGGATGACGAAAACCAGTTAGCGAAGCAGCTGGCGGCGTCGCTGGGGATCCCGCACTAAGCTGCATTGTGCCGGGTGGCGCTAACGCTTACCCGGCCTACATTGAGATCATTATTTGAAAGTGGCAATCGGCTTCGGCGTGATGCCGAACTCTTCTTTCAGCTCACGCTTGCTCTTCATCACCATCTGGCCGTTGGTGTCGATGGTCATGTGCTGCGCGTCGGTGTTATTGCGCGCCTGCCACAGCATGACCAGTTGCAGGCTGTTCTCTTTTTGCTCCGGCGTCAGCGCGACGCCGTCAGGCCATTTTCCGAGCTCAACGGCGGTGACCAGACGCTGATAAATCTCCGGCGTCATGCCGCTAATCATCTCTTCAATATTCACAATCGCTCCCTTTAGCAGGAATAATTTGCTGAATCGTTTTTTCAACCTTTGATCTGGTCGCCGTTTTCATCGTCGCTGAAGCTCAGGGAGGCTGAATTGACGCAGAAACGCTCGCCCGTTGGCTGTGGTCCATCCGGGAAGACGTGACCCAGGTGTGCATCACAGTTGCCGCAACGTATTTCCGTGCGCACCATGCCATGGGACGAGTCAGTCAGGTAGCGGATTGCCTCGTCGCTCACCGGCTCGTAAAAGCTCGGCCAGCCGCAGCCAGAATCGTATTTCGTCTGGGAATTGAACAACGGCGCATCACAGACCAGACAGTGGTAAACGCCATCGCGTTTGTTATGCAGTAAACGTCCGGTGAACGGCGGCTCCGTGCCGTGATTCTGCGTCACGTAAAACTGCATTTCTGTGAGGTTTTTTTTCAAATCGTCAGGGTTACGTTGGTTCGACATAGGCTTACATCTCGCTGTAGAAACAGACATCTTTTAACCCGGATTCTAACAAAACATTAACACCCTTGCGTGCACTTTTGATCTAAACTTATGTGTCGCGAAAAGGCGGTCAGGCAATTGTGATCATGTTCACATTTTTATCCTGAGAGGACTTTAAAATCCCGGGCGCAGCCCCCATGTGGTTGCAAGCTCAAAGGGAAAGTGAGGCGAGTCAGTCGCACAAACGTTAGTCACAGGATTGATTTGTCGCAATGATTGACACGATTCCGCTTGACGCTGCGTAAGGTTTTTGTAATTTTACAGGCAACCTTTTATTCACTAACAAATAGCTGGTGGAATATATGACTATCAAAGTAGGTATCAACGGTTTTGGCCGTATCGGCCGTATTGTTTTCCGTGCTGCTCAGAAACGTTCTGACATCGAAATCGTTGGTATCAACGATCTCCTGGACGCTGAATACATGGCGTACATGCTGAAGTACGACTCAACTCACGGTCGTTTCGACGGCACCGTTGAAGTGAAAGACGGCCACCTGGTTGTTAACGGCAAAACCATCCGCGTTACTGCTGAGAAAGACCCAGCTAACCTGAAATGGAACGAAATCGGTGTTGACGTTGTAGCTGAAGCTACCGGTATCTTCCTGACCGACGAAACTGCACGTAAACACATCACTGCGGGTGCGAAAAAAGTTGTTCTGACCGGTCCTTCCAAAGACAACACCCCAATGTTCGTTCGTGGTGCAAACTTCGAGACTTACGCTGGCCAGGACATCGTTTCTAACGCATCCTGCACCACCAACTGCCTGGCACCGCTGGCTAAAGTTATCAACGACAACTTCGGCATCATCGAAGGTCTGATGACTACCGTTCACGCAACCACCGCTACTCAGAAAACCGTTGACGGCCCGTCTCACAAAGACTGGCGCGGCGGCCGTGGCGCGGCTCAGAACATCATCCCATCCTCTACCGGTGCTGCTAAAGCAGTAGGTAAAGTACTGCCAGAACTGAACGGCAAACTGACTGGTATGGCGTTCCGCGTTCCAACTCCTAACGTATCCGTTGTTGACCTGACCGTTCGTCTGGAAAAAGCTGCTTCTTATGAAGAAATTAAGAAAGCAATCAAAGCTGCTTCCGAAGGCGCAATGAAAGGCGTTCTGGGTTACACCGAAGACGACGTTGTATCTACCGATTTCAACGGCGAAGTGTGCACTTCCGTGTTCGATGCTAAAGCAGGTATCGCACTGAACGACAACTTCGTTAAACTGGTATCCTGGTACGACAACGAAACCGGCTACTCTAACAAAGTACTGGACCTGATCGCTCACATCTCCAAATAAGTTGAGATGAGTGTTTGATCCAAAAAGGCGACTTCGGTCGCCTTTTTTATTGCCAAGACAGAGGATTGCTTAATGATTAATAAAATTTTTGCACTTCCGGTAGTCGAACAGCTTACCCCTGTGCTTTCCCGCCGTCAGATTGACGGTGCCGATGTCATCGTCGTTGACCATCCGCGCGTTAAAGCCTCCGTGGCACTGAACGGCGCTCATCTGCTCTCCTGGAAACCGGAAGGTGAAGCCGAAGCTTTATGGCTGAGCGATGCGACCTCTTTTAAAAAAGGGGCAGCCATCCGCGGTGGCGTACCGATCTGCTGGCCATGGTTTGGCCCTTCCGCACAGCCGGGTCTGCCTTCCCACGGTTTTGCCCGTAACCAGCAGTGGACCCTGAAAGCGCATAATGAAGATGACAACGGCGCTGTGCTGACCTTTGAACTTCAGGCGAATGATCAAACGCGTGCCCTCTGGCCGCATGATTTCACCCTGTACGCCCGCTTTAAGCTGGGTAAGACCTGTGAAATTGAACTGGAAGCCCACGGTGAGTTCGAAACCACCTCTGCCCTGCATACCTACTTCCACGTGGGTGACATCGGCGCGGTGAAGGTGAGCGGCCTTGGCGATACGTATATCGACAAAGTCGACAACGCGAAAGAAGGTAAACTGAGCGACGGGGTACAGACTTTCCCTGACCGTACCGACCGCGTCTATCTGCATCCGGAAGCCTGCAGCGTGATCCACGACGGCGCCCTGAACCGTGGCATCGAAGTGGTTCATCATCATCACAGCGACGTGGTGGGCTGGAACCCGGGCCCGGCGCTTTCTGTCAGCATGGCCGACATGACGGATGAGGGGTATAAAACGTTTGTCTGTGTGGAAACCGCTTGCGTGAGCACGCCGCAGAAAGCGAGCGATGAAAAACCCTCTCGCTTAGGACAGACAATTAAGATTGTGAAGCGCTAGGGGATTCCGCTTCTCTGCACCATATAAAAGCAAACGGGGCGCAAGCGCCCCGTTTTAATGCACGAACTGCACGTTAGCAGTGCAATCAGAACTTGTAGGTCACACCGACTGAGAAAATGCCTGCCCAGGACTTGTCGACCATCGGGCTGTCTTTCACCTCATCGCTCAGACGTTCGTAACGGCCAGTACCGTATACGCTCCAGTCCCCGAGGAAGTTATAGCTAGCGGTCAGCTCCAGGTAGGGATTCCAGCCATCATTAGCGCTGTAGCTTTTCAGACCACTGCGACGGGACTCATTTTTAGAGACGCCGTAATAGTAGTCGTTGTAGTTCTCGCTGTTGTACTGCACACCGATACCTGGCGTCAGGGTCAGCGCACCGTTGGTGTAGCGGTATAACCACGCCAGATCCCAGATAAAGCCGTTGCTGTTATCCAGCGTATCGCCCGCGAGGGCAGTACGCAGGAAACCGTACTGGGTGTTATGCACATAGGAAAGCCCAGCCATCAGGGTGCCTTTACGCTTGTCGAGCTGACGAAGCGCGTGGCTGTCGCTGTCGCCCGGCTTGAAGTGCGTTGGGTCGTAGTAAGCCATAATGGAGAGCTTATCGGCCGTATCGTTCCACAGATAGTAGCCACCGCCGAGCCCATGGAACCAGACGTTATCGCCTTCATAGGTGACAACGGGAACGGGATAAAGATCACGGTCATACTGTTTGTACGGGCTGTTAATGACGCCAACGCCCGCGCCAACCGTCCACTGACTTTCCGCCTGTGCGGTACTTACTGCGGTCGCGGCAAGGATGCCCAATGCCAGAAGTTTGAGTTTGGTCACAATCCATTCTTTCCTGTAGTCAAATAATCAGCGGGTGAAGTGTAACCGCCATTCCCGTACATCCCAAAATTTTTTGCCTGCTAATCAGTCTGATTAACCCATTATTTTTAACTTTTCAGATGACAACCCGCTTTCATTTATATGACCACTGTATGAAAAAGGGGCATTTGCCTTATCACCACAGTGGAAATTTTTGGATGAGTTATTGATATGTCATTGAAATTAGATTTTATCGGCATGCAAGTTTTGCAAATGCCATCTACGCTTTAATTTAAGAAGAGTTTTCCTGAACACCCCGCGGTGCTTAGCGTCCGACCTGGCACACAGGTTGCTGCTCTGGCAGTGAGGTGCGAGAGATCCTCTTCCGGGAGCCTCCACTACTCATACGAACGGCTCTTATCCTGTGCTAAAAAACGAAAGGACGGCATGCCATGAATATATTCGATCACTATCGCCAGCGTTATGAAGCTGCCAAGGACGAAGAGTTCACACTGCAGGAGTTTCTTACCATCTGTCGGCAAGATCGCAGTGCTTATGCCAATGCGGCAGAACGGCTATTGATGGCTATTGGTGAGCCAAACATGGTTGATACTGCCCTGGAACCCCGGCTTTCCCGTCTCTTTTCGAATCGGGTGGTCGCCCGCTACCCGGCGTTTGAAGAGTTCTATGGTATGGAAGATGCCATTGAACAAATCGTCTCTTACCTGAAGCATGCTGCTCAGGGCCTGGAAGAGAAGAAACAGATCCTCTATTTACTCGGCCCGGTGGGGGGCGGTAAGTCCTCGCTGGCAGAACGCCTGAAGTCGCTGATGCAGCGCGTGCCTATCTGTGTGCTGAGCGCGAACGGCGAGCGCAGCCCGGTCAACGACCATCCGCTGTGCCTGTTTAACCCGCAGGAAGATGCGCAAATTCTGGACAAAGAGTATGGCATCCCGCGTCGCTATCTCGGCACCATCATGTCGCCGTGGGCGGCGAAACGCCTGCACGAGTTTGGCGGCGACATCACCAAATTCCGCGTGGTGAAAGTCTGGCCGTCTATCCTGGAACAGATTGCCATCGCGAAAACAGAACCGGGGGATGAGAACAACCAGGACATCTCCGCTCTGGTGGGTAAAGTCGACATCCGTAAGCTGGAAAACTTCGCGCAGAATGACCCGGATGCCTACGGTTACTCCGGCGCGCTGTGCCGAGCAAACCAGGGGATTATGGAGTTCGTCGAGATGTTTAAAGCACCGATCAAAGTGCTGCACCCCCTGCTGACGGCGACCCAGGAAGGGAACTACAACGGGACGGAAGGTATCTCCGCCCTGCCGTTTAACGGGATCATTCTCGCCCACTCGAACGAATCTGAATGGGTGACTTTCCGTAATAACAAAAACAATGAGGCGTTCCTTGACCGCGTTTACATCGTCAAAGTGCCTTATTGCCTGCGGATCTCCGAAGAGATCAAAATTTACGAGAAATTGCTTAACCACAGTGAGCTGGCGCATGCCCCGTGCGCACCCGGCACCCTGGAAACGCTGTCACGCTTCTCCATTCTGTCGCGTCTGAAAGAGCCGGAAAACTCCAGCATCTACTCAAAAATGCGCGTGTATGACGGTGAAAGCCTGAAAGATACCGACCCGAAAGCGAAGTCCTATCAGGAATACCGCGATTACGCCGGGGTTGATGAAGGGATGAACGGTCTGTCCACGCGTTTTGCGTTTAAGATCCTCTCCCGCGTCTTTAACTTCGACCATGCGGAAGTGGCGGCTAACCCGGTTCATCTGTTCTACGTGCTGGAGCAGCAAATCGAACGCGAGCAGTTCCCACAGGAGCAGGCTGAACGCTACCTGGAGTTCCTGAAAGGTTACCTTATTCCAAAATACGCCGAGTTCATTGGCAAAGAGATCCAGACGGCCTACCTGGAGTCCTATTCAGAATACGGGCAGAACATTTTCGACCGTTATGTCACCTACGCTGACTTCTGGATCCAGGATCAGGAGTACCGCGACCCGGATACCGGCCAGCTGTTTGACCGTGAATCCCTGAACGCGGAGCTGGAAAAAATCGAGAAGCCGGCCGGGATCAGCAACCCGAAAGACTTCCGTAACGAGATTGTGAACTTTGTCCTGCGCGCCAGAGCGCACAACAACGGCCGCAATCCGAACTGGACCAGCTACGAGAAGCTGCGCACGGTCATTGAGAAGAAAATGTTCTCTAATACCGAAGAGCTGTTGCCGGTGATCTCGTTTAACACCAAAACCTCAACCGATGAACAGAAAAAGCACGACGATTTTGTCGACCGTATGATGGAGAAAGGCTACACCCGCAAACAGGTTCGCCTGCTCTGCGAATGGTACCTGCGCGTGCGTAAATCGTCTTAAAACAAGTGCCCGGTGGCGTTTAACGCCTGCCGGGCCTACAAAATGCAAGTTGGCAAATGCAGTACGGGAGGTATATGACCTGGTTTATTGACCGGCGTCTTAACGGCAAAAACAAGAGCACGGTGAACCGCCAGCGCTTCTTGCGTCGTTATAAAGCGCAAATTAAACAGTCTATCTCCGAGGCCATCAACAAACGCTCGGTGACCGACGTCGACAGCGGCGAGTCTGTCTCCATCCCCACCGATGACATCAGCGAACCGATGTTTCATCAGGGGCGAGGCGGTCTGCGCCATCGCGTACACCCAGGTAATGACCACTTCGTTCAGAACGACAGAATTGAGCGTCCTCAGGGCGGCGGCGGTGGTTCAGGAAGCGGTCAGGGACAGGCCAGCCAGGACGGTGAAGGTCAGGACGAATTTGTCTTCCAGATCTCAAAAGATGAATATCTCGACCTGCTGTTCGAAGACCTGGCGCTGCCGAATCTGAAAAAGAATCAGCACCGTCAGCTCAATGAATACAAAACCCATCGCGCGGGTTATACCGCCAACGGCGTGCCCGCCAATATCAGCGTCGTGCGTTCGCTGCAGAACTCGCTGGCGCGACGCACGGCCATGACGGCAGGAAAACGTCGTGAGCTGCGCGAACTGGAGAGCAGCCTGAAGGTGGTTGAAAACAGCGAGCCGGCGCAACTGCTGGAAGAAGAACGCCTGCGTAAAGAGATTGCCGAGCTGAGAGCGAAGATCGACCGGGTACCGTTTATCGACACCTTCGACCTGCGCTACAAGAACTACGAAAAGCGTCCGGAACCCTCCAGCCAGGCGGTGATGTTCTGTCTGATGGACGTTTCCGGTTCCATGGACCAGGCCACCAAAGACATGGCGAAGCGTTTTTATATTCTGCTCTATCTCTTCCTGAGCCGAACGTATAAGAACGTGGAAGTGGTCTATATTCGCCACCATACCCAGGCCAAAGAGGTGGATGAACACGAGTTCTTCTACTCTCAGGAGACCGGGGGCACCATCGTCTCGAGCGCGCTGAAGCTGATGGATGAAGTGGTGAAAGAGCGTTACGACCCGGCGCAGTGGAACATCTATGCCGCGCAGGCGTCGGACGGCGATAACTGGGCAGATGACTCACCGCTGTGTCACGAAATTCTGGCGAAAAAGATTCTGCCGGTGGTGCGTTACTACAGCTATATCGAAATCACCCGTCGCGCACACCAGACCCTGTGGCGGGAGTATGAACATCTGCAGTCGATGTTTGATAATTTTGCCATGCAGCACATCCGTGACCAGGATGATATTTATCCCGTGTTCAGGGAGCTGTTCCACAAGCAAAGCTCTACAACCTCCAATTAGATGTTATTAATCAGCCAGTTAACTATGTTTTTCTGGCTGATTTTATTGCATTTTCATTCTTAACTTTTACCATGTTTTTCATTCACTTAAATTTTATTTTGGGGAATGTGATTTTTAAGAAAGGATTACGCAAAACTTCTTTTGACCTTAGGCTGGCCGTTATGGCGATGGAGGTTCAAGTCCTCTCGTACCGACCAAAGCCACACAAAAAACCAGCCGCATATGGCTGGTTATTTTTCAGTGACGCATGGGGAACTTTATCTATATTGCGGGCAATCATCATCTAATGCACGATTCATGAAGAACGTCACCCTACCCAGCACTTCTATTTCTTGAAGCGCAGCTCCCTCAATCGCTTCACCATCATCCGTAATGAGCGCCTTGCCCATGAGTTTTGCAAATTGTGAGTGGCCGTCACACAGAATTAACAATACATCTCCAGGTGTTTTTTTCGTTGCTGGCTCTATGACCGTAAACCCCACATCCGTTTCAAGCACCCTGCTATCAGCACCCATATTGCACAGAATTGCTGGAGTTAGTCGGCGCTCTACGTAGTCTGTTGCTGGTGAAGGAAATCCCATTATAGAACTCTCCCCATGTTGCGCAGGAACCAATAACGGTTGTCGCTGCCGTCTGTCGTCTTGTCGGCGAAGCCAGGCTGGTTCCGCTCTATCCACGAATTTGCATCGGCCCTGGTAAAGTGCCAGTTAAAGCCCCTCAAGTACTGAATGAAACTATCTGTCCTCAGATAGCGATAACCTTTTGGGTTAAGCTCAATAGCCGCTATAAATGCGGCATTTATGTCTGCTGTGCGTGGCATCATTACCTCACAAAAAGCTGAGTTTATATACAGTACTTTCATTTATGTTTACGCGTAAGATACCTCAGCAGCAGGGAATGTTTAGCAGTTCGCCACTTTGCTTCTAAGTTCCTATTTCAAATCGGTTTATCGCTGTTGTAAATCATCTACCCATAAAGCTGAATGAACATATTTTAACCAAGATTGATACAAGAAATGTTCTGATGCGCGCAATATGATATATCATATATAGCTGTCTCATTCCCTTTTTGCCCCTATAACTAACATTAAATTGACTCATCTCTTACACTTGAGTCAGATAATCTTTCTAACCTCATGATTTAGCATTGAAATTTTCGTGCATTAGCTTTCATATGTCCTCTTAAAATGTTACTATTGTAAAAAATATTCCATCTCCAGTTAATATCAGAGCCTATATAATGAAAAAAAATATTTTATCCATACATTATATTAGAGGTATATCAGCCCTAATGGTAGTATTGTTCCATTTTCGCGGCGTGTTAAATGATGTTTATGCTCAAAAAGATTTAGGTAACATACTATTTAGATGGGGAGAGATAGGAGTTGATGCGTTCTTTATTATAAGCGGATTTATTATTTGCCTTTCAACAAAAAATAAAACACCAGCAAAAGAGTTTGTGCTAAAAAGATTTTTCAGAATTTACCCGGCTTATATTTTATTTGTAGCATTCAGCATATGCGTAGCTTATAAAACATCCCCAGCATCCATGACAGATATAATCAACGCAATTCTGATTTTACCACTTGATTACTCAAAAGGTGGACCATTCTTTGGCTACTCTTACTTAACAGTCGCATGGAGTTTGTTTTATGAGATATCTTTCTATCTAATATATATGCTATCAATGATTATATCACATAAATACAGGGGACTTATATGTTCAGGTATGATTGCTGCATTAGTTTTCATTCCTCAGTTGTTAGAAAGCGGCACAATATCGTTAAATCCAATATCTCAAAGTAAGTTTGAAATATTGCTTTATTTAAACATCCTTACATCACCTATGATGTTAACGTTTATAGCAGGAATAGCTATTTATGAAGCGATTCCTATCCTGCGCTTTGTATCATTGCACTTCAGCGAGTGGGCAATAAGGATACTTTTTTATAGCGGGATATCTTTCTTTATATATTGTTTTTTAACTGGGTTTAATTCCTGGCATGGAATAACAAACTCTGTTTTATTCATCCTCCCTGCCATCACATTCGCAATATTATATGAAATGAAAATTGGCGTATCTGAAAATAAACCCCTCGCGTTTCTAGGTGATATATCATACTCTTTGTATTTGAGTCATCTTATAGTATTAAGCATCCTGAATAATTATGGGGGCGAGTTTTATTCATTGTCACACGGGTTTAGCAAAATGTTTATTCTTGTTTCTTCCTCTTTAATTATATCTTACTTGGCTTACAATGTAATCGAAAAACCGTCAACAAAACTTTGCAGGAAACTTCTCTCGTATCGGCCTCGGTTTAATGCTTTAACATGAATAGCTATGTCTGATTAATTAGTAAACCACAGCCAGCAAGAAATAATGCTGGTTGTGATATCAGCTTATAAATCGATATTAATCGTATTTTTCAAGAGAAATGCTTCTTCAAATTTTATTTTCCGAAACTTTTTTTGTCATATCACGACGAACATCGATCCAACTGCTAACCGGCACGTCCATCGGTTCCCCTTTCATTTTGATGATCTCGCCGTCATCGCTCAGCATGTATTTCCGTTTAAACAAGCGTATAGTCAGGCCACCGCTTTCAGTTTGCTCCGCTTCAACTACACCTAATTCTCCCATGCCGCCAGGATCCATTGGCAGCAGCAGCTGCCATCCCTCAGATGCCAGACCTGACGAACCAGTCAGCACATAGACTCCAACATCAAGGCGGCTGATTTGAACTTCCTCAGCCTCCTCATTAGCTTTTCCGCAGCCACACCATGAGAAACGCTCTTCAGCAATATCAGTTCTCTGATTTAGTTCTTTCGACTGGACAATTCGTGCTACAGGAGATGCAGCTTTCAACGTACCATCGCTTGCCTTTGTAGTATTTCTTGTGTCAAAAACCCTTGCCCAGGGAGCGAAAACACTATTTTCCCTACATCTCCAGTTCAGTCCATAACCTTCTCTAGCTACTATCTGAATGCAATACGCAGCTGTTGTATGAGCGCAATTAACCCCCATGAAAACGGTTCCAGGACTGGGTCCGTCATCATTAGACACCCTAAAGGACGACGTAATAGCGGTGCCCCAGCCTATAGAAGCGCCTACATCACCTAGCCCAAAAGCCCCTACCTGCATCACTTTTCCGGAAGCCGTTCCGACATCCTTAGTGGCGCTATTTCCCAAACCGAGGTTTGTGCGAGCGTCAGCGGCATTCTTTGCCCCGGTCCCTCCCTGCTCAATGCTGAGAGCTGTTTTCAGCCCAGAAAGGCTAGTAATGTCGCTGTTAGCCCCTTTCTTCGCCATAGATTTTTGACCCGGCACGGTAACGGCAGTGCCGTTGATAGTGATGGTGACATCAGATGTCCCGTTCATTACATCAGCGAACCCGCTCATGTAGCGCTGGTAAATCGTAAAGGTTTCAGCGATATCCTGCGCCAGGCCGTCAACGCTGAGGCTGTCACTCAGAAGAATGGCAAACCGGGTTCCGGCTGGAATGGCAGGGATGGCCGCTGGCGTTACGGTGAGACTTGTTGCGCTGCCGACGGAGGTAATCTGAAATACCTGCACAGGGCTGGTCATTGCAATAAATAACGGTACAGCCGTTACGAATAAGAGAACCAGCAGCAGTGAAGTTTGTGCCGGTACCTGTAAGGGTATTTCCATTGATGGCGATGGTGCCAGTGTTATAAAGCATATTTTTTCCAGACAATAAAAAACCCCGCCGGAGCGGGGTTTGTTTTGAGACAGAATGAGTTATTGGCAGGTGGTGCTGGTGAACGTGTTGGCGCTCACCCATGACCAGTTAAAGGGATAACCGGCACGGTACTGCGTCTGATTGTTTTGTTTACGGACTCCGTAGATCTGAACGCTGCTTTCCTGTCCGCCGACCAGCGCTGTTCCGGTGCATACGGGTTGCTGCTTCTCAATAACTCCAGCGCAAGCGGATAGCAATACCGCTACCGCCAGCCAAAGAATCATATTTTTCATAGTGGTTATATCCCAGGGCATTCATGAGGCTACACAATGACAATACGAATCAACGGGATATAATTGATTTGGTAGATCAATTATTCGAAATTGATCGCTCAAAACGATCAATCGGAGTTAGCGCAGTTGATGGCCATAATCACGTTCCTAAGATTCGAATACATAACGTTCTGAAGGTTGCCGCCGGGGTTGTCTGCGGCCTGGCGAATATCCGCGTATTGCTTCCCTCAAGTCTTGCCATGCTCTTGTATATTGCCGAGTAGGGCTGCGGTTGACCGCCAGCCGATATAACCCCGGTAATTAGCCCCAGCATGGCAGGCTTGCAGGCCCATTTCCCTGCCAGAGTTGTATTGATGTTGTATCCTGAGCTGGCATCCACCCCGGCGGTACCGAGGGTGACAACATCGCTCAGCGTGCGCGTTTCGTTTGTTAAAATCAGCGTCCCTGAAGCATCCCACACGGCCAGCCCGTAGTCTGGCTTTGTCTGCGGGAAAATAGAGAAAAAATAAACGTACGCTGTGCCGGTTGCATATGGTCTGAGAAAATCAATCGTGATGGTGTTCCCCCTTATCGTCTGGGTGATTTCGACCTCAACCGTGCAATGAACGAAGGCTACAACAGGCTGACCTGCGGGGAATGTGTGCGTCACTTTGGTATTGAACCCCGATGTTCCCTGAAGTGCCGCTGTCTTTCGCGCCTGTAGTGCGATTAGCGAGCTGTTCGCGGTCACCCATACTTCCCCGCTCGTGGTCGTCAGTAAAACGCCATACTCCGCCATTTATGCCCTCTCGATCTGGAAAATGAGATAAGCCGCGGCCGCAGGCTCAGTCCCTGCTGAGTAGTCGGTATCGCCTACTGCTGACACTGTTGCGGTTCCCCCCGAAATGGTGATCTTCCTCCGACTCGTACCAAAATGATCACCGTTCATACTCTGAAAATAGGTCAGCCTGCAACCCGGTGGAAGCGCTACGGAGTAAGAGCCTGTTTTCTGGTTTTGGGCCAGCTGGAGATAGCACAAACGCTGACAGGCTTAACGCCATAGTTGTTTACATTGCCTGAGGCGTCCCATGTCTGAACACCATATTCCGCCATCCAGTCCTCCTGAAAAAAAGAGGCCCCGTAAGAGGCCTCCCGTTACCATGTTCCCGTGATTCTCCCGATCTGCACCCTCAACACGTTATTGGCATCCTTGACGCTGATCGTTTGATTAGTCTGCTTCATGGCCCCTTCCCCCGCGGTTGAACCATAGTTCTCAAGCGTGCCCGTTCTAAAGTTTATGGACAGGCCAGCCTGGTTCTGAACGTAATTAACCGAGCTGATTGTTTCAGCCAGTTTCGCTCGGGTGATAGTGGCATCACCTATTACCGTATCCCTGATCATTACCTGCCCGTTCTGGATAACGAACGGTAAGGTCACCGTGGCTCCGGCCTGGCGAGTGACGGCAAAGCGGTCAGCCAGGAAGATGACCTGCGACTGCATGCCGGACGGCGTATTCTCTACACCGATCCCCATCCCTGCCGCGTAATACTGACCATTGCTGGATAACCCGACCTTGATGCTGTACATCGCCTTCAGGTCGCCATTGACGTTCGCAATGGCCTGCGCGTTGGTGGTGATCGCTGAAGTGTGCCCGTTGATGGTCGCCGTGATGCCGTTTATCTGCGTGGCTGTGGCCTGCTGGTAATCGGAGAACGTCTGGTTCAGGCTGTTGATGGATGCTTTATTGCCGTTCACGTCAGCCTGCAAGCTCAGCAGCGAACGTGCTGTTGCCTCCCTGTCGCTTGCTATGACGTTATCAATACGATCGATGCCGGCCTTGCTGTCACCGTACTGCGCGCTGAGTCTCACCCGCAGATCAACCTGCGCCAGCGTACTCGTTATTAGCGCGATAGCGTTATTCTGGATGCCGCCGCTGGCAGTATCGGTTCTTGCTCCCAGCTCCTCCAGGCGGGATGCCATTGATGAAGTCGTGTCGGTGACAACCTGTCGCAACGTGGTTATATCAGCAGTATTTTTCGAGCTGGCTTGTTCAGCTGCATCTGCCTTACCCGAGGCAGCGTCAGCTTTACCCGAAGCCGAATCAGCTTTATCGGAGATGACCTTAGTACTCGCAGTGAGCTGGTCAACAGCAGTAGCCCTTGCCTGCGCTTCATCTGACAGAGCCTGCCTTACCTCGGTAATTCCCGCCTCGTTCCGTGCTGTTTTTGCCTCAAGACGGGTAACATCCGTGACGCGTGCCTCCGTCACAGTAGCGATCACCTCCCGGAGCTGTTCGAATGTCGCAGAGTTAGCGCCCTGTTGGGCTGTCTGGCGCACGACAACATCGGCAATAGCCAGCGCGTTGCCGATGATTGCTTCAGCAGTCTGCTTGTTCGAGCCAACCGCAGCAGCATGGCCGTCTGCGTTCCCTTTGATTGCATCAGCCAGTTCTGCCAGTTTTCCGCTGCTGTCCACCGCGTTCTCGATCAGGTCTTTGAACGTATCGGAGCTTTTCATGTCCTCCAGGATTGCATCGGTGATATCGGATACATCGATGCTGGCCTGCCCGCGCACAAAGTCTGTATATCCTGATTCGTTTCCGCTGCGGTCCACCTGTTGCGCGCGATACCAGAAAATTTGCCCAGCCTTAAGGCCCATCTGCTGATACTTGCGCTGCGGATAAGGCACATCGGCCAGCAGCATCGTCTTCGGTACCGGTCAGGCTGTACTGAATTTCCGTCTTCAGCGTGTCGTCGGTGTTCGCCGGGAATCCCCAGCTCAGCTCGATACCGAATACCATATTATCGGAAGCGATGAAGCCGACCGGTTTCGGCGGATTGCCCACTTTACCCGTCAGCGTTTTCTCTTCCGAATAGCCCCACCCGGAAGAAATTTCTGCGGCATTGATGGCGCGTACACGTACCAGGTAGCGCCCGGCATATATCCCCGGCACGTCGAATGACGTGGTGGAGCTGCGCGGCACGTTAACCCAGTTCCCGTCGTTGCGGTGCCATTGCGCTTCATAGGCGATAGCGTTCTGCGCCTGGTCCCAGCTCACGCGCATGGTTTCCACGCTGATGTTCTGCTGCACCACTGAAAACGAGCTGATTACGATGTTGTCTGGCGGTGACTGATTGCCCGGCGGAATCACGCTCACCGGCCGCTGGTCAATAATGGCTCCGGTATCGATTCGGGCATATTTATCCGGATCGTGCCATGCACCGGTAATGGTGAAAGTGCCATCATCGTTACCCATCGCGTAGACCCAGCAATTGTGGATCATCAGGAAGGCACCACGACCGATCTGAATCTCATCCCCGGCCATCGCAATGACTGAGGCGGCGCTGGCGGCAATTCCGAGCACCTTCACCGTCACACGGCCTTCGTATTCACGCAGAAGGTTGTAGATTGCCAGGCCTTCAAACATGTCACCGCCAGGGGAGTTGATATTGACCGTGACGTCGGCGCCATTCATCGCCCGTAGCGCACCGGCGATACGTTTGGCTGTTACGCCTTCACCCCAGTAGTCCTGCCCGATCACATCAAAAACAGAAATACTGTTGTCGTCGGTGGCCGCCGCTTTGATCCCGCCATCCCAGCGATCTAGGGCGAAGGGTAAAGTTTCACAGGTGACCCGCGCGCAGGGGCGACCCGCCGGTGCTGCCGGAAGTTGTTTTTTGCTCATCAGGAAAGTGCTCCTAAGCGGCCTGTTTCAGCGGAGATTGTTCAAAGGAAATATCGGGGAATACGTGGTTATGCAGTTTTCTCAGGGCCAGAGCCTGAACAGCAGGATTGCTGCTTTCGAGATTTTTCAGTTACGTCAGGTTGAGCTGAACGGTGTAAATGTCACCCCCTTCAATCAGTGGCATATTTTCAAGACGGCGCACGTCATTACGGGACATCCCCCCATTCTGGAGCGCGCTGGTATAGTACGCAGCACGGCCCGCGCTGTCGGCGCGCAGCAGTCCTTCTACAGAGAACTCCGCGAACACCTCATCATCGCTGTCCAGCAGGCACCGTCCTATTTCCTGTTCGATGTTCACCAGCAGGGGTCGCAGGGTGTGCGTCAGGAAAAGAAGGTTCATACCCTCAAGACTCGAAGCCCTGCTGCTCTGCTTTGTCGTATGCCCAAGCATATAGGGCGGAACGCGGAACCAGCGGCAGATTTCCTCAATGCTGAATGAACGGCTTTCAAGAAGCTGCGCAGCCTCCGGGTTCATTGTAACGTTCTGGTAAGTTAATTTATTTTCCAGAACCATCAGCTTTCCGGCATTTTTTGAACCAATAAATGACTGAAGGTTCTGGCGCAGTCGATCGCGCTGCTCCTTCGTCAGTGCATTTTCAGAGGACAAAAATCCGGTGCTTTGAAGGCCATTCTCGAAAATTTTTGCGGCCGCTTCATCCACCGATATAGCAGCGCCAAATACATCAACGCCCGCCATAGTTGGCATCATCCCACAAACTCCGTCCAGCCCGAATCCGCGAATGTGCATGATATTTTTGACGGGAATGACGCGCTCGTTACCGTTTTCAGTGTATTTGTATTCCAGCACCCCAGTAGTGAGACGTTTAACCACCATGTTCTGCGGCAGCAAAGGCACCCGCGAAACCAGGCGGTTTGCGATGAATTTCTTCTCAATGAAGGCATTCCCGCGAAGACAAATACTGGCTAACCGCAGAACAAGAAACACAGCAGTCTTATGCTCTGATTGATATGGCAATGAAGAGCTCAGGGAAAAAGGATCAAGGTATACGTGTTTCTGAGTGGATTAAAAAATACATCGAAATTCAGATGGAAAGGTTTCGTGACGGTGAGATAAAAAAACCTACTGTAAAATCCAGACGATTATGTTCTCAGATTCTCGCAGACAGAGTGCCAAACCTTCGCCTGAAGGATGTTGATACAAGACTCATTGCAAAAATTATTGATGAATATAAGGCAGAGGGAAAGCACAGAATGGGCCAACTGATAAGAAGTGTACTAAACGAGGTGTTCAAAGAGGCGCAGCATGCTGGCGAGGTTGATCCTGGCTACAACCCAGCGTTGGCTGTAAAAAATCCAATAGCCAAAGTGAAACGAAGCAGACTTAGCATTGAACAATGGAAGTTGATTTTTGAAAGCGCAGGCTCTTTGCCGCCTTGCGCTCAAAATTCTATGCTTTTGGCTTTAGTAACCGGGCAAAGGATAGGTGACATAGTCGAGATGAAGTTTAGTGACATTTGGGATAATCACCTTCATGTTACCCAAAATAAAACCGGGATGAAGTTAGCTATCCCTTTAAATTTAAGGTGCGATACAATCGGGTTGACTCTGGCTGATGTTATTAGTAAGTGTCGCGATAGAGTAGTGAGCCCTTATCTGATCCACCATGTTAAGCATCACGCTTACGGTAAAGCGGGATCTCACGTTCCCGAAAAAACAATATCAAGATATTTTAAGGAGGCAAGAGATAAAGCAAATATTACCTGGCCTAAGGATTGCACTGCCCTCTCTCCGTTTCATGAACAGCGCTCGCTTTCATCAAGAACCTACAAAGCTCAGGATATAAATGTCAAAACTCTTTTAGGGCATAAAACCGAAGCAATGAGCGTAATGTCTGGAGATGATCGTGGTCTGGAATGGAAAAAAGTTGTGATTTAAACAGGGAGTTTTGGGGATGTTTTGGGGAAAGAGTTTTATGAATTAAATTCAGTGAGTTAGATTTTAGCGAATTGCTCCATAAGCAGTCCGCCACCAGCAACGCATAATTCAGCAGCCAGCGAACCCGCTGGCTGTTTTCTTTCGACCCCGTACATCCCGTGCTAATGTAGAAAGCTACCTACTGGATTTTCACCGGGAAAGCGTTATGACTGACGACGTTATTGGGGCAGGAACCCATCAGCAACTGATTACTTTACTCACCGAGCAGGGCGCACGGTTTCGCGTCATGGAGCATGAGGCGGTCGGAAAATGCGAAGCGGTAAGTGAAATTCGCGGGACCGAACTGCGCCAGGGGGCAAAAGCGCTGGTGTGCAAAGTGAAGGGAAACGGCGTAAAAAAACACGTTCTGGCGATCCTGGCCGCCGATCTGCAAGCCGACCTGAGCCAGCTTGCCAGCCATTTTGGTGGGCTGAAAGCCTCTCTCGCCAGCCCGGCCGAGGTCGATGCTCTCACCGCCTGCGTGTTTGGTGCCATCCCGCCCTTTAGCTTCCATCCTGATCTGGCGCTGGTAGCCGACCCGCTGCTGTTCGAGCGCGTTGACGAAATCGCGTTTAACGCCGGTCTGCTGGAGAAATCCGTGATTATGGACACCCAGGATTACCTGCGCATCGCCCGTCCAGAACTGGTGACGTTCCACAGAGCCTGACCGCGCTGGCTGGCGCTCCTGTCAGCCTTTTCTTTCCAGAAACAGCACGGAAGCGACCAGAATAACGGCGATGGCGAAAAACGATGAGGAGATAATCAGCGTTTCGACAAACATGTGATCGTTCATGATGGCGACCCCTTTTGCGATATCTCCCTTCGTTTTAATCCGCGTAAATGACAAGGTTATGACAGCGATAAAAATCTTTTTAAACCTGTCCACCGTTTTTCCGCGTACAGTAAGCAGGATCATTTTTCTGGCAAGGATTCCCCTATGTTTGACCCGACTCTGCTCATTCTGCTGGCGCTCGCCGCGCTCGGCTTTATCAGCCATAACACTACCGTCGCCATCTCGATTCTGGTGCTTATCATTGTGCGCGTAACGCCGCTCAATACCTTTTTCCCGTGGATAGAAAAACAAGGGCTGACCATCGGGATCATCATTTTAACCATTGGGGTGATGGCGCCCATCGCCAGCGGTACCCTTCCCGCCTCAACGCTGCTGCACTCGTTCGTCAACTGGAAATCGCTGGTGGCGATCGCGGTGGGGATTTTTGTTTCGTGGCTGGGGGGACGCGGCGTCACGCTGATGAGCAGCCAGCCCTCGCTGGTAGCGGGCCTGCTGGTGGGCACCGTGCTGGGTGTGGCGCTCTTTCGCGGCGTTCCGGTGGGCCCGCTGATTGCGGCGGGTCTTGTCTCGCTGTTTATCGGGAAGTCGTAGTCAGGCTGGCCATATAACGCGCCGGCGTCTGACCCAGCCCCTTTTTAAACATGGTGATAAACGCGGTGGTCGAGTCATAGCCCAGTGACTGAGCCACCTGCTGCACTGATTTGCCGCTAATCAAATGTTGTAACGCCACAATCAACTGCAGCTGGTGACGCCAGCGGCGAAAGCTCAAGCCGGTCTCCTTCACCACCAGCCGTGCCAGGTTGCGTTCGCTCATGGCAAAGTGGCTTGCCCACTGCGCCAGCGTCTGCCAGGCCGCCGGCTCTTCCGCCATCTTCTCGCTCATCAGCCGGATTTTGGGATGGGGTGAGACGGGCAGTTGCAGATGCTCCTGGCGCTGGAGCGGCAGCTCATCAAACAGGACATTCACCAGCCGCGAGGTGGCCGCAAGGTGCAGCTGTTCACGTGATTTTTCTGCCAGCGATAAAATCAATTCCCGTACCAGCGGAGAGATTTTCAGGGTGCAGCAGCGGTCGGGCAACCGCGCGGTCCCCGGTTCAATGAACAGAAAGCAGAGTTGTGCCCCCGGCGTGGCTCTGTTGCTGTGTGGCATCTGGCCGGGGATCCAGACGGCATACTGAGGCGGCACCATCAGCATGGCATTTTCCACTTCGCAGGTGATCGCCCCGCCAAGTGCCAGAATTAGCTGTCCCTTGCGGTGGTGATGAAGCGGAATATATTGTTCCTCTGCCACCACGCGAATGCGAAATGCGACGGCCGCATCGTGCTGGCTATCAGGATCGTAGCCGTCCAGTCCCAGACCAATCATCAGGTTGTCCGATTTTAGCGATAAACTGTCATTTTAGCCTGATTTCAACCGCCGCGAAAATCGGTATGGTGTGCACTCGCTTGAACGTATGAGAACAAAATGACTACTGCACTTCGCACCTCAGGAAAACACGGCGTGCTGCTGATCGCAGGCATCCTGATGATTGCCACGACGCTTCGCGTCACCTTTACCGGGGCAGCCCCGCTGCTCGATACTATTCGTCTTGATTATGGCTTAAGCACGGCGCAAACCGGTCTGCTGACCACCCTGCCGCTGCTGGCCTTCGCTCTGGTCTCGCCGCTTGCAGCCGGTGTGGCCCGGCGCATCGGCATGGAGCGCAGCCTGTTTATCGCCCTGCTGTTGATTTGCGCCGGGATTGCCGTGCGCTCCCTGCCCTCCGCCGCTGCGCTTTTCGCTGGAACGGCGGTGATAGGCTGCGGCATTGCGCTCGGCAATGTACTGTTACCCGGGTTAATTAAACGTGACTTTCCCGGCCAGGTGGCGAAACTCACCGGTGCCTATTCCCTGACGATGGGCGTGTCGGCGGCGTTCGGCTCGGCACTGATTGTTCCCCTGGCGCAGGGGGCGGCGGGCTGGCATGGCGCGCTGCTGATGCTGATGGTATTTCCACTGCTCGCGCTGCTGCTGTGGCTGCCGCAGTGGCGTCAGGAACACGCCGCGACGGTCACGGGCGCTGGCGCGCTGCATAACCGCGCCATCTGGCGCTCGGCTCTCGCCTGGCAGGTGACGCTCTTTTTGGGGTTCAACTCGCTGATTTACTACGTCATCATCGGCTGGCTGCCGGCGATACTGCTCAGCCACGGCTACAGCGAAGCGCAGGCCGGCTCGGTGCATGGACTTTTACAGCTGGCCACGGCGGTACCGGGTCTTGCCGTTCCGCTGATCCTCCACCGTCTGAAGGATCAGCGGGGCATCGCCGGCGTGGTGGCGCTGATGTGCGCGGTGAGTGCGGCGGGCCTGTGGTTTATGCCTGAGCTGGCGGTAATGTGGACGCTGGTGTTTGGCTTTGGTACGGGGGCAACGATGATCCTCGGTCTGACGTTCATCGGTCTGCGCGCCAGCTCTGCGCATCAGGCGGCGGCGCTGTCCGGCATGGCACAGTCGATTGGTTATCTGCTCGCGGCCTGCGGCCCGCCGGTAATGGGGAAAATTCATGATACCACGGGAGACTGGCGTCTCCCGCTTCTGGGCTGCGCGCTGGCCGCTGTGATCATGGCCGTCTGCGGCATGCTGGCCGGGCGAGACCGGGAGATCGCGCCCCGTTAAACAGGGTGGCAGACCCTCGGGTCTGCCTTTTTTATCCGCGGGCCGCGCGCAGCATCGCCTGTACCAGCACCACCGGACGGCCTTCCAGCGCAGCCCGCTCATGCTGGAATAAGGTGATCACAAAGAACGGGTGGGTAACCAGTTCCGCGGCACGAATTTCTCCCTGATCGTCCCAGCCTGTGACATGCATATCACCGCTCTCCAGCGCCTGGGCAAACGCCGGCGACACGCCATAATTACAGTGATATCCCTCTTCAATTTCCGGCTTGCCGTACGCTTTCGCAATCAGCGTATTATTACGCAGTTCAATGGCATCGGTTTTTTCCACCAGCGAGCAGGTGAGCGGCGCAATCACCATAGTGCCTTCGGTATCCGTCTCAGCGTGTGCCGCATCGCTCCAGCCCAATACATTACGGGCATACTCGATCAACGCATGCTGGAACCCACCGCAGGTGCCCAGGAACGGAATGCCGTTTTCACGGGCGTAGCGCGCGGCGATAAAAGCAGCTTCCGTGTTTTTATAGGGGCTTGCAGGAACCAGCCAGATGGCATCGTAGCCCACCAGATCTTCCGGGCTGGTGAGCTCCGTGGAGGCAAGCCAGTCGTAATCGGCGGTGAGGTCAAGGACGGCAGCGGCATCGTCAATGGCCAACGGGATCGCCTGATGCGCAATAACAGCGGGATTGTAGTCGCCAACCAGCGCAATGCGCAGCGTCGTTTTAACCGGGAGGTGTTCCATGAAAGGTTCCTTATGCCAGAGAATTATCAGATAACATAAGGAACCTCAGACTACCGATCTTTTGCAGTTATCACAATACATTAAATTAGGAGGGTGGGATCATGATTCAATGCAAACGGGTATACGAACAGGCTAGCCCGGAGGACGGCTACCGGGTGCTGGTGGACCGACTGTGGCCACGCGGGGTTAAAAAAACGGACCTCGCCTATGATGAATGGTGTAAAGCGCTCGCGCCGTCGAATGAATTACGCAAGGCCTTTCACAGCGAAACTCTTGATTTCGCGGCCTTCAGTCAGGCCTATAGGGAAGAGCTGGCGCAGCATGTGGACGACGGCATGCGTCTGGCGGTGCGGGCCAAAAAGCAGGCCGTCACGCTGCTGTTTGCTGCCAAAAACACGGAACAAAATCACGCACAGGTCTTAGCTGACTGGCTGCGCCATCTGTAATCAGCTGACGGTGAGTTCACCGAGAATCTGCGGTGCTTCATCCGGGTTGAGCGGCATCAGATGTTCGGCGCGAACAAACGCAAAGCCATGCTGATTGTCAAAGGCGTAGATATCACCCGTCACCAGCCAAAGTGCGCGATCTGCCGTGGCGGGTAATTGTGTCATCACACCGTTAACCGGGTTAACGAAGCGCAGGCCGGGCTGGCAAAGGCCAAATAACTCAACAGATTTACCAATATTACGACGGCCTGACACCGTGCGGGCACCCACGATCAACGCCATGCTGCCCGGTTTAAGCTGAAACATACTTCTCTCACGATAACGATGGCCAGAAACTGGCTAAGAATAATCCTAAAGAGAAGTGTATCGCAATCCCGGGCCCGCTGTCACCTGGCGGGCTGCGGGTGATCGCGACGGTAGAGGTCCCATTCATCGATCACTTTACCATCGGGTAATTTGCACTCCGTGCGCACGCCCTGTGGGCTCTGGATCGGGATCTGTTCCCCCCCTTTTTCCAGACAGTAGACGGAAGCCGGGTTAGCCATCCCGATAGCATGCGGTGGCTGAGGCGCATCCGGTGGGGGAGTTTTTGTGGTGCAGGCCGCCAGCGGTAGCGCAAGGGCCAGAAGCAGAAATCTCATCTTATTGATCCTTTTGACATCATGACAGGCTAAGGGTAACGGGCCAGCGCCGCGTTCTCCATGATTTCTCCATTTTAACTGCACTTTTCCAGCCTATAGTGCGGAATGTTCTCGATATGACCAGAGAACATCATTCCGTAATCAAGATGTCTTTGCCCCGGTCCTCAACGCCGGGGCTTTTTTCGCCCTCTCCCCCAACCCGCGCATATATTAAATTTTTTATATTCATGTTTTACTATGGCTGAAGCCTAAAAATTCAGCATAACATGCAGATGCAGACGTCTTCTGCCTGGGAGTCATTCTACGTCATGTCGGATATTATCCTTGCCCGTGTTTCAGAAACCCTCGCCACTGAACAATCCCTTGAAAGCCTCGTTCGTCAGTTACTGGAGATGCTGGAGATCGTGACCGACATGGAGTCAACTTACCTCACTAAAGTTGATATCCAGGCCCGGCTGCAGCATATCCTCTACGCCCGCAACAGCAAGCAGATGACGATCCCCGAAGGGTTGAGCGTTCCCTGGGATGAAACGCTGTGCAAGCGCGCGCTGGATAGCGATACCCTGTTCAGTAACGACGTCCCCGAACGCTGGCCTGAATGTGAAGCGGCAAAAGCGCTTGGCATTACTACCTATATGAGCATTCCCGTCCATCTTGCCGATGGTTCATTGTACGGAACGCTCTGCGCCACCAGCACGGCGAAGAAACCCCTCAGCGAGCGCGGTGAGCAGGTGCTGAGATTATTCGCGGGTTTGATTGGCCAGTACATCCAGAAGGAGTCGCTGGTCACTCAGCTTCGCGAAGCCAACGCGGCCCTCATTGCGCACTCTTATACCGATGCCCTGACCGGTTTACCCAACCGTCGTGCCCTGTTTGAGGATCTGACCACCCTGTTCTCGCTGGCCCGGCACCTGAAGCGTAACGCCATCATCGCGTTTATCGATCTGGATGATTTCAAACTGATTAACGACCGTTATGGACACGAAGCCGGTGACCAGTTCCTGGTTGAAGTGGGCAAGCGTCTGACGGAAGGAAAGCAGCAGGACGACATCATTGGCCGGCTGGGTGGTGATGAGTTTCTGGTGGCGTCGCTGTGCCAGCCCCACAGTGAAGGCGATATCACGCAGGTCACCCTGCTCAAAACGCGTCTCAGCGCCTGTATTGCCGGTGAATACTGGCTGGGCAGTGTTCACATTATCTATCCGGGAGCCAGCCTCGGCGTTATCGAAGTTGACCCAGGCGCAACCGATCCGGACAGCGCGTTACGTGCCGCGGACGTCGCGATGTATCAGGATAAGAAAGGAAAAAGCAAAACACGCTTTCTCACTATGGATTAACCCCGTACACTCTACGGCGTTATAGAAACCGAAACAGGTGATGGTATGAGAATAGGGATCCTCTTCCCGGTCGTTATTTTTATAACGGCGGTGGTCTTTTTAACATGGTTTTTTGTCGGCGGTTATGCGGCTCCAGGGGCATAAATGCGCAAAACAACCGTCATTATGCTGATCGTTGCCCTCGCGGCGTTCGCCGGCCCGCAGCTTGGCTGGTGGTAAACCCGCAACGTAAAAAGGCCGCCATCTGGCAGCCTTTTTTAACGCTTACAGGGCTTAGCTTTTGATCTTTCTGTAGATAAACAGAACAACCAGTGCACCAATCACCGCGACGGCGAAACTACCGAAGTTAAAGCCATCGACCTTGCCAAACCCGAACAACGTACTGATCCAGCCGCCGACTACCGCGCCGACAATACCCAGTATTACGGTGACGATAAACCCACCGCCATCTTTGCCCGGCATGATCCACTTCGCCAGAATACCCGCAATAAGCCCAAAGATAATCCAGGATAAAATTCCCATAACGTTCCTCTCTGTATGGTTTTTGTCATTAAATCAACGACACAAAAAAGAATAGCACAGGATCTGAGAAAGGAAATTCGTGATAAGCATCACAACGAGAGAGTGCGTAACGATTAGCCAGCGGCCAGATCGCGCCACATGAAATGTAGGGTTGCATCTTTTGTTGAGAAAGATTATCTTTCTCAACACTGAATAGTTGAGAGAAATACTCAGGTATTCAGTACGACATTGCTCACATTGCTTCCAGTATTTCTTGCCCACTCCTGAGTGGGCTTTTTTTTTGCTCATAGCCCAACAAACGCATAACGATTACGTCCGGCGCGTTTTGCCTGGTAGAGTGCCTGGTCAGCGGCAATAATCAGGTTCTGCTGGCTGCCTGCGATGTCGACGGCGCGCGCAGTGGAAATCCCGACGCTGACCGTAACCCGCCTGAAGGGGCTAAAAGCATGATCGATTTGCAGGGAATAGACATTGCGAATAATGGTCTGCGCCAGACGAAGCGCCTCCTGAATATCCGTATCAGGTAATATCAGAGCGAACTCCTCTCCGCCATATCGCGCCACAGTCTGGTTATCACGGGTCAGGCTCTCACGAAGACTGTTACCCAGCAATGCCAGGCACCGGTCCCCTTCCGGATGACCGTAGTTATCGTTGTATTTTTTAAAGTAATCCACATCCACAAGGAGCATCGATATCGGCGCGTCATGGGCAGCACACCGCGCGATTTCCGAGAGGATCCTTTCATCAAAGATGCGGCGGTTGTACAGCCCGGTCAGCGCATCCTCAGAGGCGATAATTTTTAGCGCTTTGTTATCCCGCGCTTTTCGGGACAAGTCGGAATAGAGGAACCATGACGCAACGATGAGTATCGCCGCGAAAACGAAAATCAGTACCGCCAGCTGAATGGCCTGTTTGCGCCAGGCAGAGAGAGCTTCATCAATGCTGACGGCCACGGTGGTGACCAGCCCGTAGCGTTTGTTTTTCTCATAGGCATAAATGCGCTCGATTTTATCAAACCGCGAGATGGAGCTGGCTATCCCTGTATTTTGTACCTTGAGGTATTTCCTGAAGAGGGGTGAGTCAGAAACAATGGTGCCGATATAGGTATTTTTAAAAGGATAACGGACCAGTAGCACACCAGATTGTGTCGTTAAGCCAATCACCCCCGAGTGACCGATATTAATCTGTCCGTACAGCGCGAGAAAATTCTCGATACCCAGCGTGACCACCACGACACCGTTAAAAGCCCCGGAGGGGGTTTCAAGGCGCCGACTGATGGTGATCACCCATTTACCATTGGTTCTGCTTACCACCGGCTCACCAATAAAAATCTGCTGATTTTTATTTTCCTTATGGTAGATAAAAAATTTTCTGTCCGAGCCTTTACGCGGCCCGGTAAAACTTTCGTGCAATGCGGTAAAGATATCGCCCTGGGCATTGTAAACAACCACATTATTAATCTGGGTAAGAAGATTATCCTGATCGTTTATCATCCGCTGAATATTGATCGCCTGTTGTGCGGTCATGCCATAAATTTCGATCATGTCGGAAACGGTAGTAATTAACATTTCACTCTGGCGCATGATCCCCTCAGTGTAGACATCAAGGGTATGGCTCAGGTTAGCGACGCTGGTATTAATTTGCTGGATTGACTGCTGTCTGGACGTGGCAATTTGGACGGCAAGCGACAACGAGATGATCAAGGAGACAATGATGACGGTAATGGTTGTTGTGTAAAAAGTATTTTTCACATGCACGAGCTATTCCACCTTATCACGCCTGACGTCCCTGGCTGACAACTCTTGTCACTGTAACAAAGCTCAGGATAAGAGGAAAATGAATTGCACTTAAGCATACAACAGAAGCTCGTCTTTATTTCTTTTTTCACCGCCTGGCGACCGCCTTATTCCTGGCCCGCTGCAAAGGGCGAGGTTTTTACAGACTTACGGCCTCCCTGGGCTTAGATAAAATGATTTTAATAAAGTCTATATAGGAGACGGGTTTACCAAAATAATATCCCTGTAACAGGGTAATCTCATTACGGTTGAGATACTCCAGTTGCTCCTTCGTTTCTACACCTTCTGCCACAATACGCAATGAGAGTTTTTTCGCGAGATCAATAACACAGTCCAGCAGGATCGTGGAGTCCTTCTCTTCTGACACCCGGTTCACAAAACTCTTATCAATTTTAATGTAATCAATAGCAAGCGCATTAAGGCACGACAGCCCGGAATAGCCCGTACCAAAATCATCCAGGGCAATGACAAAACCGGCCTTATGCAGCAGATTGAGGTTTTCCACCAGGTGAGGATTATCGACCAGCGGCTCACGCTCGGTTACCTCGAGCACCAGTTTGACTTCTTTCCCCTGAAACCCTTTGCCGAACACGCGGCAATCGCCGATGAAAGAAGGAGCATCGATGTGCCTGGCGCTGATGTTCACCCCAATATGAAAGCCGTCCGGCAGTTTCGACAACAGCGGCTTAAGCTGAGTAACCACTTTCGCCATTAACCCTTTGGTCAGCGGGATAATCAAACCGCTACGTTCAGCAATCGGGATAAAGACATCCGGCGGGATAAAGCCTGATTTCGGATGTTTCCATCGGGCCAGGACTTCCACACCGTACAATCCGCCGGTATCACCATTTACGATGGGCTGATAATAGGGAACAATCTCCCCCTGCAAAATGGCCTTACGCAGATCGTCTTCAATGGAGGTGCTTTTTCCCTTGTAGCGGTGGATTAAAATGCCCACCGTCACGGACAGCGCGAGAATGAGCAATATCAGACGCCATCCCTGCTGCAGGATCATGACGACACGCTGACGCGGTTTTAATGCGGCCTCTGTCCCTGACTCCCGTTGTCCGCTACGGGTACAGACCTGAGTCGCACTGACGGCTGTCGCGGTATGAATATTATTCTGTTTCGCCAACTGCCCGTTAACGATCACAATACCGCTCAGAAAGAGAAAAAGAGTACTGACAATAGCGATCGTTACGTTGCGCACGATGTTTTCCTTACTAGAAAAAACAAGCATGGAAGTTCTGAAGAAAAGTCTGTGGCAAACCTGGCGTACCTTAATAGCAATAAAAAAAGCTTAGCTGAGATTTATCTTAAAAAACTGATGCTTTCGTATGAGTTCATCCGCCTGATAGCGCTCACAGGCTGCGACTGTCGGGCTTGTGCCTTGCCCTGGCTGTGTTAATATTTGAGCAATCAGGGAGTGGACAGGATCGCTGGAAAATGAAAAAAATGATTGCCGTTGCTATCGTTTCAACGCTTCTGGTCCTCCTCTCTCTTTATGCGGTCAATGCTGTTATCGTGGGTCAACAGAAGAGCAAACAGCGTGAAATATCCCATACCCTCTTGCGTTATTCAGAAGATCTCTCCCAAAGCGTAGCGCTGGCCCTGAAAAGTATTACGACACAAGGGTGCGATAAATCCAGTCTTGATAGCTACAGACAAATAAAGCTGGATAGCCTCTATTTCGGTGATATCGGTTTTATTGAAAATGGAAAAATAGTCTGTACCGCGTTTTGGGGAAAACTTGCCACGCCCGTTGCGCTTCCCACAGAACTGCATAAAACGCCGAGAGGCTTTCTGCTGGCGCAGTTTTCCAGAAAAGATTTTTTCACGGGCAATGCGGCAATTTATAACAATATTATTATTTTCACCTCCCGCTATGCTTACGATAAATTCACCCCGGTTACAGCAAGCTATTCGCTGAGCGCCACCACCAAAGACCTCGGCAGAACGTTTTTTACCACCGCCCCTGAGTTAACCCAGCAGAGCTGGCTACATTCGACGTTGTTTACCCTGACCCTTACCCGGTGCAGCGCCTTCTGGGACCTGTGTGTCATTGTGACGCATCACGACGCAGGGCTGGCCTCGTTACCCCCGTTTATCTTTGCGCTTCTGGCTGTCATTTTATATTTTATCTGGGTCGCGATAACGCTCTTTATCTTCCGTCTCTATGAAGATCGTTTTTCGCTGGAACGCACGCTGATTAAAGCCGTGTTAACGAACACCATCAGCGTTAACTATCAGCCGATTATTCGCATTCACGATCAAAAAATAGTGGGCGTAGAAGTACTGTCGAGATGGCGCGATCAAAAACAAGGGGATGTCTCCCCGGAGCTTTTCATTCCATTAATTAAGAAGATTGGTCTCTATAAAAAATATTATTGTAACATTATCAAAAAATCGCTCTCTGAAATCGCTCCGCTGGCGAATAAACATCAGCTGATTGTCTCACTTAATGTTGGACGCAAGGAAATTGAAGACGGCCAGTTTATTCACGTTTTGCAGCGAGTCTGTTTGGCCAATCACCTTCCCCTCTCCCTGGTAAAGATTGAGCTCTCTGAAAAAGCCGTTTCCAGCGCCGATATTCTCGAGGGATTTTGTCAGGAGCTTAAAGCGCTCGGCGTTAAAATATCAATCGATGATTTTGGCGTGCAAAACTCCAACCTCGCCAGACTGTCGCTGCTCGAATATGATGAGATCAAAATCGATAAGTCGCTGGTTGATGGCATCAGCGAGCATTATAAGCAAAATATATTTGTGATCTTTAGCGACGCGCTGGCAAAACTGAATAAAACCCTGGTATTTGAAGGGGTGGAAAATGAAATACAGTATCGCTTCATTGCCGACAGATATCCCGATGCGCTGATCCAGGGATGGTACTTTTCTAAATCACTCACCCGCAGTGAGTTGGCAAAGCGACTCACCGGCGTCGCATGTTCTGCGGAATAAATGACTGTGGTCCGATAGCGTGATGCCGAGCGGTCAGGCAAAGCATCAGCATAAAGGTGTTTGAGACAGGTTATTCATTTCCCCATTGATTGAGGAAATTCGCAATATCATCAATGCGGGTAGCGCGGATCCCGGCCTCTGCGGCCATCTCTTGCTGAGCGTCCTCGCTGATCTCCTCATTATTCGCTAAACGGGTGAGCAGCAGCTGAAAATAATGTGCCAGCGCATCATGCTCAGACTCTGCGACCTGCTCTGCCGCTTCCGTCGCGTATTCCTCGGCAATGTCATAATATTTCAGTGGGATAGTGTTGTTCATAACAGTCTCGTCTCTAACCAGTAAGGGTAAAGGCATCAGTATATCGGACGCCTTCCCGCAACCAAAGCCTTGCTTCAGAGGAGTATCGCAAGCAGCGCTGCGAGCGCGGGCATGGCCTGCACATAGAGAATTTTTCGGCTGGCGGTGACTGCGCCGAATAGTCCGGCAATCAACACGCAGACCAGGAAGAAGATCGCCACCGGAATACCTTTTTCGCCAAGCCAGAGGCTCCAGAGCAACCCCGCCGCCAGAAAACCGTTGTACAGCCCCTGATTTGCGGCCAGCACGCGGGTGTCGCGCGCAAAGTCGGGACGCAGATTAAAGGCCTTATGACCGGTTTTGGTATTCCAAAGAAACATCTCCAGCACCAGAATATAGAGATGAATTAACGCAACAACCGTGATAAGGACGGTGGCTAACATCGTGTTGTCTCCCACAGGCAGAGGCAAAAAAAACGGGAACCCTCAGGCTCCCGTTACAGGTTAACCCAGAATCTGGATTACATGTTCGCGATAATCGCGTCGCCAAACTCTGAACATTTCAGC
>NZ_JAIWJZ010000036.1:0-19008 GCF_020216105.1 Enterobacter sp. K16B | reverse complement strand
AGCGCGCTGCTGATCGCCTTAGGGCTGGGCAAACTGTTTGGCTGGGATATCGGGTTAACGGCCGGTATGCTGGCAGGCTCCATGACCTCCACCCCCGTACTGGTGGGTGCCGGTGATACCCTGCGCCATTCCGGTATGGCCGGGGGACAGCTCTCCACCGCCCTCGACCACCTGAGCCTGGGCTATGCCCTGACCTATTTAATTGGTCTGGTGAGCCTGATTGTGGGCGCACGCTATCTGCCAAAACTGCAGCATCAGGATCTGCAGACCAGCGCCCAGCAAATCGCCCGCGAGCGCGGTCTGGATACCGACTCCAAACGTAAAGTTTATCTCCCGGTGATCCGCGCCTACCGCGTCGGGCCGGAGCTGGTGGCCTGGGCGGACGGCAAAAACCTCCGCGAGCTGGGCATTTACCGCCAGACGGGCTGCTACATCGAACGTATCCGCCGCAACGGCATTCTGGCGAACCCGGACGGCGATGCGGTGCTGCAGATGGGCGACGACATCGCGCTGGTGGGTTACCCGGATGCCCACGCGCGTCTCGACCCCAGCTTCCGTAACGGCAAAGAGGTGTTCGACCGCGACCTGCTCGACATGCGCATCGTCACCGAAGAGATCGTGGTGAAAAACCATAACGCCGTGGGCCGCCGCCTGGCGCAGCTGAAGCTGACCGACCACGGCTGCTTCCTCAACCGTGTGATCCGCAGCCAGATTGAGATGCCCATCGACGATAACGTTGTCCTGAATAAAGGTGACGTGCTGCAGGTGAGCGGCGACGCCCGCCGCGTGAAAACCGTCGCCGACCGCATCGGCTTTATCTCCATTCACAGCCAGGTCACCGACCTGCTGGCCTTCTGCGCCTTCTTTATCGTTGGCCTGATGATCGGGATGATCACCTTCCAGTTCAGCAACTTTAGCTTCGGCATCGGTAACGCCGCCGGGCTGCTGTTCGCCGGGATCATGCTGGGCTTCCTGCGAGCGAACCACCCGACCTTCGGCTACATTCCGCAGGGCGCGCTGAACATGGTGAAAGAGTTCGGTCTGATGGTCTTTATGGCGGGCGTTGGCTTAAGCGCCGGCAGCGGCATTGGCCACAGCCTTGGCGCTGTCGGCTGGCAGATGTTGGTTTCCGGACTTATCGTCAGCCTGGTGCCGGTGGTGATCTGCTTCCTGTTCGGCGCCTATGTGCTGCGCATGAACCGCGCCCTGCTCTTTGGGGCGATGATGGGGGCGCGTACCTGTGCGCCAGCCATGGAAATCATCAGCGATACCGCGCGCAGCAACATCCCTGCGCTGGGCTATGCGGGCACGTATGCTATCGCTAACGTACTGCTGACCCTGGCGGGTACGCTGATCATCATCATCTGGCCAGGACTCGGATAACGCTGACGTTTGCGCATAACGAAAAAATTTTTGTTACGCGCAGAACTTTTTAATCAGGGGGCAGTCATAACTAGTGCCACTGCTTTTCTTTGATGTCCCCAATTTGTGGAGCCCATCAACCCCGCCGTTTTGGTTCAAGGTTGATGGGTTTTTTGTTGTCTGAAATTGTTAAACTCGCTATTACACTATCCTATACAGCCTTACAACGCCCTCTCTCCCTACACTGTAATGAGCCACTGATATGAGCCACATCACTATTTATCACAACCCCGCCTGCGGCACCTCGCGCAATACGCTGGAAATGATCCGCAACAGTGGCACGGAGCCAGAGATTATCTTCTATCTGGAGACCCCGCCGTCACGCGATGAACTGATTAAACTGATTGCCGACATGAGCATTTCAGTGCGGGATCTGCTACGTAAAAACGTGGAGCCCTATGAACAACTCGGCCTGGCCGAAGATAAATTCAGCGACGACCAGCTTATCGATTTTATGCTGCAGTACCCAATCCTGATAAACCGTCCGATTGTGGTCACACCGCTGGGCACCCGCCTGTGTCGCCCCTCTGAAGTCGTCCTCGACATTCTGCCGGATGCGCAAAAAGGCGCGTTTGCCAAAGAGGATGGCGAAGCCGTCGTGGACGCCAGTGGGAAAAAAATCACTCGAAAATAAGTGGCAACCGCGGGTTAGCGGCTTCCCTCACCCGCGATTCTTCCCACCATCGCCCGAATCTCCTCGCGCGTTAACGGTGTCCGGTCAGTCACGTAGTGCAGCGTCATCCCTTCGATGAAGGCATCCAGCGCGCGGGTGGTGACCGGGTCAAACCACTGCTCCAGCGTGGTCTGGCTCATCTTCATCCAGTCCTGCATCACCGTTTTGAGCGCTGCGCTGCGGTGCATGAAGGCGTAGAGCTGATACATCAGCGCCATGTTGTGCGGCGTCGTCACCTGCGAACTGTGGATCAGGGTGGTGATGGATTCGCACGCCATCTCCGGGCCGGTGACGCCCGCGAAGAAATCCCGGTACTGCTGCGACATCTGCCGGGTAAACCACGTGAAGGCCTCCTCCAGCAGCGGCTCCATTCCGTCAAAATAGTAGGTCATCGACCCCAGCGGCACGCCTGCGCAGGTGGCGATTTTACGGTGCGTGACGGCGTGAATACCGTATTCAGCAATGGTATCGAGCGTTGCCTGCAGGATCTTCTCCCGGCGATGCGGATCGTTCGGTGGTCTGCTCATAAATTCCTCACGTGGTTTGTGTACAAATGTACACAAACTTGCTAGTGTTGTCGCTATTGATGTACTTCTGGTGCAACCCCGATGACGCAAACCTCTTCCCGTAAAGCCCTGCAGCTCCGCCTGTGGGCGCTGTTTATGTTCTTCTTTATTCCGGGCCTGCTGATGGCCTCCTGGGCCACGCGTACGCCCGCCATTCGCGATATTTTGTCCGTCTCTACCGCTGAAATGGGCATCGTGCTGTTCGGCCTGTCGATAGGTTCGATGAGCGGCATCCTCTGCTCCGCGTGGCTGGTGAAGCGCTTCGGTACGCGGGCGGTGATCCGCACGACCATGTGCTGCGGGGTGATTGGGATGATTGTGCTGAGCGCGGCGCTCTGGTTTGCCTCACCGGTGCTGTTTGCTCTGGGGCTGACGGTATTTGGCGGCAGCTTAGGCTCAGCGGAAGTGGCGATAAACGTTGAAGGGGCAGCGGTTGAGCGCGAAATGAACAAAACCGTGCTGCCCATGATGCACGGCTTCTATAGCCTCGGCACGCTGGCCGGTGCTGGCGTAGGCATGGCGCTGACGGCCACCGGCGTAAGCGCGAATCTGCATATCCTGCTGGCGGCGCTGGTGTGCATCATTCCGATTCTGATCGGCATCCGTGCCATCCCGAACGGTAACGGCAAGAACGCCGCGGACGAACAGCACTCGGCCGAAAAGGGGCTGCCCTTCTACCGCGATTATCAGCTGATGCTGATTGGCGTGGTGGTGCTGGCGATGGCATTCGCGGAAGGTTCCGCCAACGACTGGCTGCCGCTGCTGATGGTGGACGGTCACGGCTTCAGCCCGACCTCCGGCTCGCTGATTTACGCCGGGTTTACGCTGGGAATGACCGTCGGACGCTTCACCGGCGGCTGGTTTATCGACCGCTACAGCCGCGTGGCGGTGGTGCGCGCCAGCGCCCTGCTCGGCAGCCTGGGTATCGCGATGATCATCTTTGTGGATGTGGGCTGGATTGCCGGCGTCTCGGTGATCCTATGGGGTCTGGGGGCCTCACTTGGCTTCCCGCTGACCATTTCAGCCGCCAGCGACACCGGCCCGGATGCCCCGACGCGCGTCAGCGTGGTGGCAACCACCGGCTATCTCGCCTTCCTGGTCGGGCCGCCGCTGCTCGGCTTCCTGGGTGAGCATTACGGGCTGCGCAGCGCCATGCTGGTGGTATTAGGGTTGGTCATCATCGCGGCGCTGGTGGCGCGCGCGGTGGCCAGGCCGGAAACGAAACAAACGACACTGGAGAAGGGATATGAGCGTTAAACTGCTCGCCGTCGACATGGATGGTACTTTTCTGAGCGATGCCAAAACCTATAATCGCGAACGTTTTCTGGCCCAGTACGCCCGCATGAAGGCGCAGGGCATTCGTTTTGTGGTCGCCAGCGGCAACCAGTACTACCAGCTGATCTCGTTCTTCCCGGAGATTGCGCATGAGATTGCGTTCGTCGCGGAAAATGGCGGCTGGGTCGTGAGTGAAGGTGAAGACGTCTTTAACGGTGAACTGTCGAAGGCCCATTTTGAGACCGTCGCAAACGTGCTGAATGACGTCCCGGGCATTGAGATCATCGCCTGCGGGAAGAGCAGTGCCTATACGCTGAAATGCTATGACGAGAGCTTCAAGACTATCGCGGCGAAGTACTATCACCGACTCGAAATGGTCAGCAATTTCGACAATCTGAACGATATTTTCTTCAAGTTCGGGCTTAACGTCTCTGACGATGAAATTCCGCGTATTCAGGCGCTACTGCATGAAAAGCTGAGCGACATCATGGTACCCGTCACCACCGGTCACGGCAGTATCGACCTGATTATCCCGGGCGTGCATAAAGCCAACGGTCTGCGGATCCTGCAACAGCGCTGGGGGATAGATAACAGCGAGGTGGTGGCCTTCGGGGACAGCGGCAACGACGTGGAGATGCTGCGTCAGTCGGGCTTCAGCTTTGCGATGGCGAATGCCAGACCGCATATTAAAGCGGTGGCTCGCTTTGAAGCACCGCACAATAACGAGGAAGGCGTTTTAAACGTGATTGAGAAGGTATTGAACGGGGAGGCGCCGTTTAATTGACCGCATGCGGTCTGGTGCCCTCCCCCTCACCCGGGCCCTCTCCCCAAAGGGTAGAGGGAATAAACAGATTAAGGTTGCAGGGCGTTTCCGACGCGTTTGTCCTTCAGGAACACCACCATCAGGCCAACCCACAGCACGCCGTTGGCGAGGTTAAACAGGCTGAACAGACCGTTGCCTCCCAACGCGTAAGCATGCTTGCTCACCTCGATACCGACGGTAAAAATCAGCATCTGCAGCATTCCCATCGCCGCGGAGACCGTCCCTTTACTCATCTCGCTGGCGAACAACGTCAGGCGCACCAGCCCGGCGTTCGCCACGCCAATTCCAAAGGCATAGAGGCTGAGCCCCGCCGTCATCCACAAATAAGCGTGAGAGGACATCACGGTCGCCACCGCCGCCAGAATCAGCCCCGCGGCAACCGGCCAGCCGCCCATGATAATCAGCGAACGCACGGTGCGGCGTGACGTCAGACGCGCCAGCACCAGGTTACCGATAATCAACGCGCCAAAAATCGGCACCTGCAACAGACCGTACTCGTAGCTGCTGAGCTTTTCACCGCTGATGATAATAACCGGTGATTGCGCAATCCACGCCAGCAGCGGCAGGCTGACAAACCCTGTCGCCAGCGCACCGGCCACAAAGCGGCCATTCTTCAGCACGGCTTTGTAATCCCGACCCAGCTCTTTTAACGAGAGTTTCTCGCCAATGCGGGTCGCCGTTTCCGGCATCGCACGGTGCAGGCCAAAGAAGGCGATGGCGGCGAGAACCGCAAAGAGGACAAACATCCCTTCCCAGGGCGCAACATGCACCCACGCGGCCCCTACCAGCGGCCCGAGTAACGGGGCGATCAGCGCCACGTTCGCCATCAGCGCGGTAATTTTGATACACACCGCCTCTTCAAACGATTCCTGAATGGCGGCATACCCTACAGCACCGATAAAGCACAGGCTCACCCCCTGCAGGAAACGCAGCAGGGTAAACTGCTCAATGTTTTGTGCCAGCAGCGTGGCGAGGCAGGTCACGATGAACCACACCACGCCGGTCAGCATCACCGGACGACGGCCGATACGATCCGACAGCGGGCCTAACAGCCACTGCAAAAACATGCCACCTGCCAGATAGGCGGTCATCGAGGTCGGCACCCATTCGATCCCCGCGTTGTACTGCGCCACAACGGCCAGCATACCGGGCTGGATCATATCGTTGCCGATATAGGTCGAAAATTCGTAGAGCACCAGACACAGAGGGAAAAGCAGCGCCTGACGACCCAGACGTGAACCTGAAGAAGAACGGTTTAACATGCAATCTCTTTATAATGACAAAATCGCGACGAGTGTAATGAAATGCCGCAGCCCGAGATAGTGATTTATCGAGGATAAACAGAAATAAAGCACATATCGTCTTCGTTTAAGGTTTCCTTAAGTTGACAGATTTATGATAGCCCGATGACTCGTCAACGATCCCAAATTATGTCACTCACGTCCAGCCGCTCAGAATTATCTAACTTACAGACAAATAAGACAAAACGCCTTTACCGCTTACCGACCCGCTTTTATGGTTATCAGCTTTTCGTGCTGATTGCTCTTGCCGTGGTGTTCACGTGGCTATCACGCAATGAAGCGCTGGACAGATGGATAAGTGGTTTTTGGTATGACGCGGCGACGCAAAGCTTCCCGCTGCAGAAAGACCACCTGCTGGATCTCCTGAACCATCGCCTGGCGAAGTACATCGCCATCGCCTTAGGGGTCGTGGCGCTGTTATTCGGTGCTTACAAGCGTAACGCAAGGCTGGTTACGGCGGCGCTGCTGATGGGACTCGGCGCACTGGTGGTGGGGGCGTTGAAAAGCATCAGCCATCACAGCTGTCCGTGGGATCTGGTGGAGTATGGCGGTAAGGCCGTGTCTTATCCCCTGTTCAGCGCCGTCCCGGCAGACAGCGGTCCGGGTCGCTGTTTCCCCGGCGGTCATGCCTCCAGCGGCTTTATGGTAATGGGGCTGTTTTTTGCCTTCTGGCGCGAGCGTCCGCGCCTCGCCTGGAGCTTTGTGATCCTCGGCGTGGTGCTGGGTCTGGCGATGGGCTTCGGCCAGGTCATGCGCGGGGCACATTTTTTCTCTCACAACCTGTGGGCCGGGTGGTGGGTCTGGTTTTCCCAGGTGGTGGTCTATGGCCTTGTTTCCACCTGGTTTGCTAAAGAGTGATGACATTATGTTAGAGAGTCTGAATTACCAGCTGTTTTATCTGATCAACGCCACGCCGGCCTCGCCAGAGTGGATGATCGATTTCGCCACCTTCCTGGCAAAAGATCTGATCAGTATCGTGCCTGCGCTGGCCGCCATCCTCTGGCTGTGGGGTCCCCGCAGTCAGGTAAAAGCGCAGCGCCAGCTGGTGATCAAAGTGGCGATGGCGCTCGGCGTAAGCGTGCTGGTGAGCTATATTCTCGGCCACGCGTTTCCCCACGACCGTCCTTTCGTCGATCACGTCGGCTATACCTTCCTGCACCACGCGCCAGATGACTCGTTCCCGAGCGATCACGGTACGGTGATCTTCACCTTCGCGCTGGCCTTCCTGTTCTGGCATCGCCTGTGGTCGGGTGCGGTGCTGATGGCGGTGGCCGTGGCCATCGCCTGGTCCCGCGTTTATCTGGGCGTCCACTGGCCGCTGGATATGGTGGGCGGTTTCCTGGTGGGACTGATTGGCTGCGTCAGCGCGGCGATCCTGTGGAATCTTATCGGGGAAGCGCTCTACCGCGGGCTCTCTTCACTCTATCGGGCCGTTTTCGCCATCCCGATCCGCAAAGGCTGGATACGTGACTAACCCCGACCTGACAGGTTACACTTGAGCCCCCGCCCTGCGGGGGTTCACTTTTTTATGCCGAGGAACTATGGAAACACGACGCGATGACCGCATTGCTCAGCTGCTACAGGCGCTGAAGCGCAGTGATAAGCTGCATCTTAAGGAAGCCGCCACCCTCCTCGGCGTCTCAGAGATGACCATTCGTCGGGATCTGAACAGCGAGAGCGCGCCGGTTGTGCTGCTGGGCGGGTATATTGTGCTTGAGCCGCGTAGTGCCAGCCATTATCTGATCAGCGACCAGAAAACGCGTCTGGTTGAAGAGAAACGCAAAGCTGCACGGCTCGCGGCTTCCCTGGTACAGCCGCACCAGACGCTGTTTTTTGACTGCGGTACCACCACGCCGTGGATTATCGAAGCCATCGACAGCACAATTCCGTTCACTGCCGTGTGCTACTCCCTGAACACCTTTCTGGCGCTGCAGGAGAAGCCCGAGTGCCGGGTGATCCTTTGCGGCGGTGAGTTTCACGCCAGCAACGCGATTTTTAAGCCGCTTAACCTGCAGGACACGCTCAGCAATTTATGCCCGGATATCGCGTTTTATTCCGCCGCAGGCGTCAGTGTCCGCCAGGGCGCAACCTGCTTTAATCTGGAAGAGTTACCGGTGAAGCACTGGGCGCTGAGCGCTGCGCAGTATCACGTACTGGTGGTCGATCACAGTAAATTTGGCAAGGTGCGTTCGGCAAGAATGGGCGAACTGGCGCAGTTTGATGCCATCGTCAGCGACTGCCGTCCGGATGACGAGATAGTGGCCCACGCGAAGGCGCAGCAGGTGAAGTTGATGTATTAAGTGGGGTGCGGTCTGATGCCCTCACCCACAGGGAGAGGGAGAAAAACGTAGGCCGGGTAAGCGCAGCGCCACCCGGCAAAAAATTAGCTGAACCAGCTACCAAACCAGCTATGGAATTTCATCATCACGAAATCCCACATCCGGCTGAAGAAACCGCCCTCTTCTACCGCTTCCATCACAATCAGCGGACGCTGTTCAATCGACTTCCCGTTGAGCTGGAAATCAATCGTCCCGACCACCTGACCCTTTTTCAGCGGAGCCGTGAGCTGCGGGTCGGTGAGGGTGTAGCTGGCCTTCAGGTTTTTCAGCTGACCGCGCGGAATGGTCACTGAACCCGCTTCACCCGCGCCCAGGTTCACTTCACTCTTGTCACCAAACCAGACGCGCTGGCTGACGAACGTGGCATCCGGTTTTATCGGCGTCACGGTTTCATAGAAGCGGAATCCCCAGGTCAGCAGTTTTTCGGATTCGTTAAAGCGGATACGGTCGGTTTTGGTCCCCAGAACGACCGAGATCAGGCGCATATCGCCCTGGGTCGCGGAGGCCACCAGGTTGTAACCCGCCCCGGCGGTGGTGCCGGTTTTCATCCCGTCGACATTGACGTTGCTGCTCCACAGCAGGCGGTTGCGGTTCGGCTGACGGATTTTGTTGAAGGTAAACTCTTTCTCTTTATGGATGGCATATTCATCCGGCACGTCATGGATCAGCGCTTTCCCCAGCAGCGCCATGTCGCGGGCGGTGCTGAACTGGCCCGGCGCATCGAGGCCGTGAACGGTTTTAAAGGTGGTGTTGGTCAGGCCCAGCTTTTGCGCGTAACCGTTCATCAGACCGATAAACGAGTCCTGACTGCCCGCAACGTAGTCCGCCAGCGCGATACAGGCGTCGTTACCGGACTGGATAATTACCCCTTTATTCAAATCCGAAACGGAAACCTGATCGCCCGGCTTCAGGAACATCACCGACGATCCACGCAGCGCCGGGTTGCCGGTCGCCCAGGCGTCCTTCCCGATGGTGACCATATCGTCCAGCTTGATCTTGCCCGCTTTTAACGCCTGGCCGACCACATAGCTGGTCATGATTTTGGTCAGGCTTGCCGGATCGAGTTTCTCATCCGCATTGCCTTCCGCCAGCACTTTACCGCTGGCATAGTCCATCAGGATCCAGGCGCGCGCATCCACAGGCGGCGCTTCGGGCGCAGACTGTTCGGCTGCGTAGAGCGTTGGTGCAAACAGGAAAAGGAGCGCAGAGCCTGCCGCCAGGCTGCGCAGAGAAGTCATTTTTCGCGTCATAAATGCCACCCGAGTGTCCATTCAAAAATTACGTCACATCACCGTGTCGCAAGAAGCGATGAGTAATAGCGCACTAAAACCGTTAAAGAAACCCAACGAGGGTAAAGTTATTAAAGTTTATGCAATAACATTCAGATACGCTTTGATTCAGGCGATTTTTTTCTCTTCTGTTGCGTAATTGTTAGGTTTATCTCACCATGACCAAAAGCTGATTCGGATTCACATCTCATCGGGAGTAAATATGATTACGCTGTGGGGCAGAAATAATTCGACCAACGTTAAGAAAGTGCTCTGGACGCTGGAAGAGCTGGATTTACCGTTCAATCAAATCATGGCCGGGATGTCGTTTGGCGTGAATAAAGAGGCCGACTACCTGGCCATGAACCCGAATGGCCTGGTGCCGCTGCTGCGCGATGACGAAACAGACGCCACGCTGTGGGAATCTAACACCATTGTGCGTTACCTAGCTGCCCAGTACGGACAGGGTCGTCTGTGGGTCGAAAACCCGGCCCGCCGCGCGCAAGGGGAAAAGTGGATGGACTGGGCGAACCAGACGCTTTCACCAACCCACCGGGTGATCCTGATGGGGCTTATCCGCACCCCGGAAGCTGAACGCGACTATCCCGCCATTCATGCCGCGCAGGATGCCTGCGAAAATCTGTTTGCGATGATGGATGACGAACTGGCGAAGCACCCGTGGTTCTCCGGTGATGCGTCCGGCACAGGCGATATCGCCGTGGCGCCGTTCGTCTGGAACCTGACCAACATGGGTCTGAAGTGGACGCCGCGCCCGCACCTGGAGCGCTGGCTTAAACAGCTGAGCGATCGCCCGGCGTACCGTAACGTCGTGATGATCCCGGTCACCTGATCACGTCCCGGACGGGCTGACTTTTAACAGCTGCCCGTCCGTCTCATCGGTCAGGACATACAGATATCCATCCGGCCCCACCCGCACATCACGAATACGTTGATCCCGGTCGCCCAGAATGCGTCCGTCCTCTGTGACCTTGTTCCCCTTCACGCTGAGCACGATTACATCTTTCTCCTTCAGCGCGCCAATAAACAGCTTGTTTTTCCACTGCGGGAAAACGTCGCTGTTATAAAACGCCATGCCGCTTACAGCCGGTGAAACTTTCCAGACAAACAGGGGTTTTTCGGTCCCCTCAACGTGCTCGCCTTTGGCTTCCGGAATTTTCAGCCCGCTGTAGTTGATACCGTGCGTCGCCAGCGGCCAGCCATAGTTTTTGCCTTTCTCGGGAATATTGATCTCGTCCCCGCCGCGCGGACCGTGCTCGTTCAGCCACAGCGTATCGCTCCAGGGGTTCATCGCCATTCCCTGCGGATTACGAATGCCGTAAGACCAGATTTCCGGCCGCGCGCCGGGCGTACGCACAAACGGGTTATCCGGCGGCACGTTTCCGTCCTCCGTCAGACGCACGACTTTACCCTGTAGCTTGTCCAGATCCTGCGCCGTCGGGCGCTGGTTGTTCTCGCCGAGTCCGATAAAGAGATAGCCTTTGCCGTCGAACACCAGTCGGCCACCAAAATGGTTACCGGTAGAGAGTTTCGGCGTCTGGCGGAACACCACATGGAAAGCCTCAATGCGCGTCAGATCGTCACTTAACCGGCCATAGCCTACTGCCGTTCCGGCTTTGCCGTCCTTTCCCGCTTCGGCGTAGCTCAGCCAGATGCGGCGTGATTGTTTAAAGTCCGGGGCGAGGACGACATCCAGCAATCCGCCCTGCCCGTTTGCCCAAACCTTTGGTACACCGACGATCGGATCGGAAAGCCCTTTCCCGGCCTGCCAGTGTTTAAGCTGGCCGCCCTTCAGGGTTACCAGCAGCCCGTTATTATCCGGCAGGAATGCCAGAGACCAGGGATGATCGAGTCTGTTTTGCAGCACCTCAACCCTGACCGCCTCTGGCGCAGCGAGCAGCGAAAAGGGAATAAATAACGCAGGAATAAATAACGCAGGCAGGAAAATCAGCGAGGATCGAGGCATAACGCGCTCCTTTATCGGCATATGGCATAAAGGTTAGCCACTGCGCCCGGGCGCGTTACCACTTTTACAAAAGCTTAATCAGAAGGGGGAGTTACCTCCCCCTGGATCAGTGCTGTTCAAGCTGTTCGTGCTTGTTCAGGCACATGATGCATAGAGAGAGCGTTGTCAGGCAGTTTTCAAGCTTCTCCGCGTTTACGGCGATAAAATTCGGGCAGTCGTGGCGTCCGTTCATCAGACACACCCCTGCAATGGAGAGCACCTCGGCGGCGCGGCGCAGTGCGATAAGTTCGCTTTCGCCGTAATTCGCCTTCAGGGTCGGTGCTTTTTCACGCATGAAATTGCAAAGTTCAAACAGGTTATCACGCAGATGTTCGCTTTCGCTGACTGACATATACCCTTTTGCCTTCCTCAACTGCAGGTACGCGGCCAGGTCGATTCGGGCATTGATGAGCTTGTTCAGCAGATCGCGTTTTAGTCTGTCAACGGTCATGCTCTTTCCTCCTCTGTCAGCCATTGTGCATAGTCAGGATAAGTTCATTTTTTGTACAGTTTAATGCCTGGGATCAATTTTTATTAACTGATTAACATTATTTACAATGTTACAACTTCGGGCTCAGCGAAGCGCAAAACAGGACGCTATGCTACTTTCTATAAGATTGAACCGCTTGCAGAATTGCACTCGCAGAGGTGAGTATGGCAACAATCCCGGTGCCCGAAAAAATATGTTCTCTCTCTAAGATTGACCTGAATCTTCTCACTATCTTTTGCTTAATCTATAGTGTGGGAAGCATTTCGAAGGTTGCTGATATGCTGGATATTTCCGCCTCTGCTGTCAGCCAGTCGCTGCGAAAAATGCGCGAAATGATGGGAGACAACCTCTTTGTTCGCAGCGGCAATATCCTGCTGCCGACGGTGTTTTCCGATGAGCTATACGACAATACCATCTCGATAATCGATAAACTCTCCACTCTTCTGCCTGACTCAACTCCCTCACGTAAGAAGCGCGTGACGCTTTATACAGAATCCTTTGTTTCTCCGCTGGTGGTACCGGAATTAACGGAAAAACTGCTCGAAACGAATTCTGACATAAGCCTGCTGCATCGTACGGCCGATCTGAACGAACAAAAAATTACCGAGCTGCTCAATATGCGTCAGGCCGATGTGGTGTTCTCCACATTCTCTGTGGAAAACAGCAACATTCAGTGCCAGAAAGTATGTGATATGAAGCTGGTGCTGGTGGCCGCGCAGGATAACCCGCTCTACGGCAGCACCATCGATGAAGCGTTGTTCAGAAATGCCAGCCTGGTGGGCTATAACACCAAAAATGAAAAAATTATCTATTATCGCAGCATCGTTGATAAAAAATTCCGCTCCAGCGAGCGCTGTTTGCTCACTACCTCATTTGCTTCCATTCTGATTATTATCGCCAGAACAGAATGCCTGGGGATTATTCCCGAGCGCGCCTTTGCCACCTATTCAGACATGTACAAGCTCAGGCAAGTGGGCACCCCGTTCCCGTTACCGCAATTCAGCATTTATGCCTCGTACAGAAAAGAGAGCAATCAATTGCTCTCTACTGTGCTGGATGACCTGCTGGTGCCGGCTTCATAGAGGCCCGTTTTAATTCTGATTTGATTTTGCGTGGGTTTAGCCCTGTAGCGACCGCAATATCGGCCAGCTTAACGCCGTTTGCATGAAGGGTTTTGGCCATAGCCACTCTGGACTGAATGTACATATCTTTCATTAAGCATCTCACAAGTATTGTTGTCGGCATGCAAGATATCTTTTGATTCTTTTTTAGCCCATTAGCGACACTTAAAGCCGGGATAAGTAATTCTACGCCGCGTGGGTCAGCAAAGCGGTTGATGTAAACCTGCTGAGATCGCCACAGACCTGTATAAATCCCCCGCGATACGCTGTAAAATCCCGCCCTGATAACTCCATAATTGATGAATTTTTAACCTATGAGCAATGTTACGCACCAGCCGAAAATCGGCTTCGTCTCCCTGGGCTGCCCGAAAAACCTGGTGGATTCAGAACGCATCCTGACCGAACTGCGCACCGAGGGCTATGACGTGGTGCCAAGCTACGACAACGCCGATATGGTGATCGTTAACACCTGCGGGTTTATCGACAGCGCGGTTCAGGAGTCACTGGAAGCCATCGGTGAAGCCCTGACCGAAAACGGCAAAGTGATCGTGACCGGCTGTCTGGGCGCGAAAGAAGACCAGATCCGCGAAGTGCACCCGAAGGTGCTTGAGATCACCGGCCCGCACAGCTACGAGCAGGTGCTGCAACATGTTCATCACTACGTGCCAAAACCCAAGCACAACCCGTTCCTGAGCCTCGTGCCGGAGCAGGGCGTGAAGCTGACGCCGCGCCACTACGCGTACCTGAAAATTTCCGAAGGCTGCAACCATCGCTGCACCTTCTGCATCATCCCGTCAATGCGTGGCGATCTGGTGAGCCGTCCGATTGGCGAAGTGCTGGCGGAAGCGAAACGTCTGGCCGACGCGGGCGTGAAGGAGCTGCTGGTCATCTCCCAGGATACCTCGGCTTACGGCGTGGACGTCAAACACCGCTCCGGTTTCCACAACGGCGAGCCGGTGAAAACCAGCATGGTGGGCCTGTGCGAGCAGCTGTCTAAACTCGGTATCTGGACGCGTCTGCACTACGTTTACCCGTACCCGCACGTTGACGACGTGATCCCGCTGATGGCGGAAGGTAAAATTCTGCCGTATCTGGACATCCCGCTGCAGCACGCCAGCCCGCGTATTCTGAAGCTGATGAAACGTCCTGGCTCCGTTGACCGTCAGCTGGCGCGCATCAAGCAGTGGCGTGAGATCTGCCCGGATCTGACCCTGCGCTCCACCTTCATTGTCGGCTTCCCGGGTGAAACCGAAGAAGATTTCCAGATGCTGCTCGACTTCCTGAAGGAAGCGCGTCTGGACCGCGTCGGCTGCTTCAAATACAGCCCGGTAGAAGGTGCAACCGCCAACGAGCTGGCGGACCAGGTGCCGGAAGAGGTAAAAGAGGAGCGCTGGAACCGCTTCATGCAGCTGCAACAGCAGATCTCTGCTGAACGCCTGCAGGAGAAAGTGGGCCGCGAAATTATGGTCATCATCGACGAAGTGGACGAAGAAGGCGCGATTGGCCGCAGCATGGCGGACGCCCCTGAAATCGACGGCGCGGTGTACCTCAATGGCGAAACCAACGTTAAGCCGGGTGATATTATTCGCGTGAAGGTTGAAAACGCGGATGAGTATGACCTGTGGGGTAGCCGGGTTTAATCTCCCCACTCCGCTTTTGTAGGCCGGGTAAGGCGTCGCCGCCACCCGGCACATTCCACTGCCCTATCCCTTAATCCTCGGATCCAGCGCGTCGCGCAGCCCGTCACCCAGCAGGTTAAACGCCAGCACGGTCAGAAAAATCGCCAGACTCGGGAAGATCGCCACGTGCGGCGCAATCACCATATCCGCCCTCGCCTCGTTCAGCATCGCCCCCCACTCCGGGGTCGGCGGCTGCGCACCTAATCCCAGAAACGACAGGCTGGCCGCCGAGATAATCGACACGCCGATACGCATGGTGAAATAGACCACGATGGACGACACCGTCCCCGGCAAAATATGGCTGAAGAGGATGGTAGCATCGCTGGCCCCCATACTGCGGGCGGATTCGATAAACGTCTGCTGTTTCAGTACCAGCGTGTTGCCGCGCACCAGGCGCGCAAACGCCGGAATCGAAAACACCGCCACCGCAATAATCACGTTGGCCATTCCGCTGCCCATGATCGCCACCACGGCAATCGCCAGCAGGATGCCGGGGAAGGCAAACAGCACGTCGCAGATGCGCATGATGATGCGGTCCCACCAGCCTTCATAATACCCGGCGACGAGACCCAGCACGGTACCGATGGCCGCGCCAATCAGCACCGCGAAAACCCCGGCGGCAAGGGAGATCTGCGCTCCGACCAGCACGCGGCTAAAGATATCGCGCCCGAGGGAGTCCACGCCAAACCAGTGCATCAGGGAGGGGCCGTCGTTCAGGCGGTCGTAGTCAAAATAGTTTTCCGCATCAAACGGCGCCACCCACGGCGCAACGATCGCCACCGCAATCAGCAGCAGCACAAACAGCCCCGCCGCCATCGCGACCGGCTGACGACGAAAACGCCGCCAGAATTCAGACCACGGCGTGCGGATATGTTCCGGTTTAAGCCCCGGCATAGCGTCTAAAACGGCCTGGCGTCGCCAGTTCAATAATCGCATCTTACTTATACCTGATGGCCGGGTTAATGGCAGCGTAGAGCACATCCACCACTAAGTTGATAAGGATAAACTCCAGCGAGAACAGCAGGACTTCCGCCTGAATAACCGGATAGTCGCGCATCTCAACGGAATCGACCAGCAGGCGTCCCAGCCCCGGCCAGTTGAAGACCTTTTCCACCACGATAGAGCCGCCCAGCAGGAAGCCAAACTGTAGCCCCATCATCGTCACCACCGGGATCATCGCATTGCGGAACCCGTGCTTGAGAATGACCCACTTCTCGCTGACCCCTTTCGCCCGGGCGGTACGAATATAATCTTCGCTCAGCACGTCAACGAACGAGGCGCGGGTAAAGCGGGCCATCACCGCCGACACGGCAGCCCCCAGCGTCATGGAGGGCAGAATGTAATGCTGCCAGGTGTCGGCCCCGACGGTCGGCAGCCAGCCCAGCTCAACGGAGAAGATCTGCATCAGCAGCATCCCCAGCGCGAACGCCGGGAAGGAGATACCGGTCACCGCCAGCGCCATCCCGAGCTTGTCCGGCCAGCGGTTTCGCCAGACGGCCGCGACAATCCCGGCGCAGAGGCCAAACACCACCGCCCAGCTCATACTGGCAATCGTCAACCAGAACGTCGGCATAAAGCGGCTGGCTATCTCCTCCGACACCGGACGACGCGACACCATCGAGATGCCAAAGTCGCCCTGCAACACGTTGCCAATGTAGTGCAGAAACTGCATATACAGCGGCTGGTCGAGGCCCAGCTGCTTACGCACCAGCTCTATCACCGTCGCGTCCGCTTCGGGCCCGGCAATCAGGCGCGCCGGATCGCCCGGCAGCAGATGAACAAACAAAAACACCAGTACCGCCACGATCAGCAGCGTCGGAATAAGCCCCAGCAGGCGTTTACAAACATAATTCAGCATGAGGTTTATTTTAAATCCGCATCGTCAAAGCTAAAGCCGGTGTCCGGCATGATGTAGAACCCGGTCAACGCTTTGTTATGGGCTGACACCAGCTTCTCCACCACCAGCGGCACCCACGGTGACTCTTTCCAGATGATATCCTGCGCGTCTTTGTAGAGGCGCGCTTTCTCTTCCGGTTTAGTGGTTTTCAGCGCATCGGCAAGATCTTTGTCGACCTGCGGGTTACTGTAGAACGCGGTATTGAACAGGGTTGGCGGCCAGTTCTGCGAGGCAAACAGCGGCGACAGCGCCCAGTCAGCTTCACCGGTCGAGGCCGACCAGCCGGTGTAGAACATCCGCACGCCGCTCTCTTTCTGCCCTTTCCCCTCGACTTCAGCCGCACGCTGCCCGGCATCCATGGCAGTGACCTGCGCCTTAATCCCCACCTGCGCCAGCTGCTGCTGGGTGAACTGCAGCACTTTCTGCGCGGTGCTGTGATTGTGCGACGACCACAGCGTGGTGCTAAATCCGTTCGGGAAGCCCGCCTCTTTCAGCAGCTCGCGCGCTTTAGCCGGATCGTACGGCCACGGCTGATAGCTCTGGGCATAGGCGATAGCAGGCGGCAGCACGCCGGTGGCCGGGGTGGCATAGCCGGCAAAAGCGACCTTCACCAGCGCCTGGCGGTTAATGGCGTAGTTGATAGCCTCACGCACTTTCGGGTTATCAAACGGCTTTTGCGTCACGTTCATGCTGATGTAGCGCTGCATGATCGACGGGCTGGCGACCAGCTCCAGCTTGCTGTTTTTCTGCAGGATCGCGGCCTGCTCATAGGGGATCGGGAAGGCAAACTGCGCTTCACCGGTTTGCAGCATCGCCGCGCGGGTGTTGTTGTCCACTACCGGACGCCAGGTGATGGTGTCCAGCTTCGGCAGCCCCTGCTGCCAGTAGCCGCTAAATTTCTTCACCTTCACAAAGTCGGTCTGGTTCCAGGTCACCAGTTCATACGGGCCGGTACCCACCGGATGGAAACCGATCTCTTTCCCGTATTTTTTCAGCGCGGCGGGCGAGATCATCGCCGTTGCCGGATGTGCCAGGATGTTGATAAACGCGGAGAACGGCTCTTTCAGGGTGATTTTTACCGTCGCCGGGTCAACCACCTCGGTTTTGGCGATGTTTTTATACAGGTTATAGCGCTTGAGGCTATTTTCCGGATTGCTGGCGCGGTCGAGGTTAACCTTCACCGCCTCTGCGTTGAAATCGGTACCGTCCTGGAACTTGACCCCGGTTCTGAGTCTGATGGTATACACCAGCCCGTCATCGGAGACCGTGTAGCCCTCCGCCAGCACATTTTTCAGCTTCATCTCTTTATCCAGGCCAAAGAGTCCCTGATAAAACGATTTCGCCACCGCCTGCGACAGCGTGTCGTTGGCGTCATACGGATCCAGCGTGGTGAAATTAGAGCCGACGGCAACCACCACATCTTTGGCAGCGAACGCGGGGGCAGCGGCCAGGGCTGCCGTCACGCTCGCGGCTAACAACCATTTACGCGCTACAAATGTAACCATTGTGTTCTCCTGCCTGTTGTAAGTTATAACCGCGAGAAAGCATTTGCCTGACGCGGGGGAGCCACGAAATGACCCGGACCCACTTCGCGCAGCGTGACACGTTCCACGACCTCGCCACGTTTACGAATATTGCTCGGCATTTCATCCTGCAGCAGCACGCGCTGGCCGTGACGATGCGCCGGATCGGCGACCGGGACCGCCGCAATAAGCTTGCGGGTATACGGATGCTGCGGGTTTTCAAACACCGCTCGTCGCGGGCCGATCTCGACGATCTGCCCCATAAACATCACCGCCACGCGATGGCTGATGCGCTCAACCACCGCCATATCGTGCGAAATAAACAGAAAAGCGATGCCCATATCCCGCTGTAAATCGAGCAGCAGGTTAATGATCTGCGCCCGAATAGAGACATCCAGCGCCGAAACGGACTCATCGGCAATCACCACTTTCGGGTTCAGCGCCAGCGCGCGGGCAATGCAGATCCGCTGGCGCTGCCCGCCGGAAAACTCATGCGGATAACGCCAGGCGTGTTCCGGCTTCAGGCCAACGCGCTCCAGCAGCCAGGCGACGCGACGCTGTGCCGCGTCGCCGTCCAGCAGGTTATGTACCCGCAGCGGCTCCATGAT